>JBEKTG010000032.1:0-14622 GCA_049516275.1 Candidatus Acidiferrales bacterium | reverse complement strand
CATTCATGTGCCGGGGCCGACCTTCAAGTCTGACCCGACGGTGCTTTCCGATAACACCTACTACATGTTCATCGACAAGTACAACGCGATCGGGCTGGGCAGCAACACGGTGATCGTGGACGGCGCCAACTCGGATTCGCTCATCGCCTATCAACAGGATACGAAAACGTGGGTAAGGCTGCGGGTTCCTTATCGCATGGGATTCTTCTCGCGCTTTTTCGATGGACGCGTCGACGACCCGAAACTTGGCTGGAAGGGCCGCGGTGCGTGGTCAGCGAATATGACGCGAGGGAGTTGGCTTACCGAAGGCGGAAAGGGTACGCCGAGCCAACTCTATCATTTCCAGATTCGGCCTGACCCACTTGCCAATTGACGCGATTGAGAGCCGATTGAAGAGGTCAGGAAGAATTTAAAGGAGCTTCAGAAAATCCAAACTGTGCAGTAAAAAACTTGGCGAAGACTGGCTACGGTCTCGGGTCCTTTGGGGGTGGTAAGCGCTATCTTCAGGCACTTGTGGGGAAGCGCGGGGGGAGGGTCACATGAACCGGATAGGCTTGCTTTGCGTTGTCTTGATGTTGTTACTGACGGTTGCTTTCGTTCCCTGTATTGCGGCTCAGACAGCCGCCACGGGGGCGCTATCGGGCACGGTGAGCGATCAATCGGGTGCGCTCGTTCCCAATGTGCTGGTGACAGCTACCAGCGAAGACACCGGCCAGGTGAGAACGGGGACGACCGGTGTAGACGGAACGTACAAGTTTGGATTGCTCCCACCCGGCAGTTACCGCGTTCGGTTTCAAGCCACCGGTTTCAAAGTGGTCGAGATTCCCTCGGTAACGGTCACGGTGACCGAGACCCAAGTATTGGACAGCCGGCTTGAGGTGGGCACTCAGACGCAGGAAATCACGGTGCAGGGCGAGGCGGAAGCCGTCCAGACCGCGAGCGCCACGCTGGGAACCGTGGTGGCTGGCGAAAACATCACCGCTCTCCCGTTGACCACTCGCAATTACACGAATCTTCTAGGACTCTCCGCAGGCGCCAACGTGGGTGTTTTCAACGCTTCCACACTCGGAAAGGGAACTCAGGATATCGCCGTCAACGGGGCGACTGTGCTCCAAAACAACTTTCTGATGGACGGCGTGGCGATTGACATCTTTTCCGGCACGGGGAGCGCGGTCGATCAAAGCGCGAATGGCGGGATCGGCGTGGCGAACCCGGATGCAATCCAGGAATTCAAGATTCAGACATCGCAGTATGATGCCGGCTACGGACGCAATCCTGGGGCGAACGTGGACGTGGTGACGAAGTCGGGCACCAATTCCTATCACGGAAGCGCCTTCGAGTTTTTCCGCAACACCATTCTCGATGCGAACGATTTCTTCCGCAAATCCTCGCCTCCCGTCAATGGCGTGCCGAACAACTCCCGCCAGGTTCTGAACGAGAACCAGTTTGGCGGAGTGTTTGGCGGGCCGATCAAGAAAAACAAGATTTTTGGCTTCGCGGCCTATCAGGAGAGCCGCCAGAAAAACGGGATTGCCTCGGCCGGCTACGAGGCGCCCACCCTGCCGCCGTTTCCGCTGGGAGACCGTTCCAATACCGCTGCGTTCCAGGCCGCGGTGGGGGCGGCGTTTTGCCCGTCCAACACAACTACGGGCGGTAAAACGGGGGTGAACTCGGCGACGTCGGTGGAAGTGGCCTGCAACGGGTCCAACATCAACCCCGTGGCGATCAGCCTGCTGCAGCAAAAGAACCCGGATGGAAGCTACCTGATTCCGAGCTCCAGCAACGGGCTGTATCAGAATACGACCTTCAGCACGCCTGCCCAGTTTGCGGAGCACCAGGCGATCGGGAATATGGATTTCGTCGCGAACAGCAAGAACACGCTGGCGCTCCGCTGGTTCTTCGATCAGGTGGGAACTCTCGCGCCCTTCAACTGCGCTGCGACCGCAGGAGCTGTTCCGGGCGTCTGCCTGCCCGACACGGGCGCCAACATCCAGTTCCGAAACCAGGATGTAATTCTCAAGCTGACAACGATTGCGACGAACAATCTGGTGAACGAGGCTCGCGTATCGCTGCAGCGCGACCGCACCCATCTGCGGAATACGAATCCCTTCACGGATACGCAGTTTGGAATCACGCCGCTGGTTCCGCAGATTCCTTTTCTTGATACCGTCACCGTCAGCGGATTATTTACCGTCGGCTCGCTGACCAGCTATCAGAACGACAAGGAAGTAACTTCGTGGGAGTTTGCCGACCAGGTGTCGTGGCAACACGGAAAGCAGACCGTTCGAGCGGGCCTCGAATATGAGCGGGACCGGGAGAACTGGCAATATCCGGGACTGGCGATTGGAACGCTGACGTTTCAGACCGTCCAGGATTTCCTTCTCGGCTTGCCCGGGTGCCCTCCCGGAAATAGCGCTTGCCTCACCACTCCTCTGCCGGGCACGAACGGGACCACCAGCAGCAACATTTCGCAGTCTGGCACCGTCACCACGGTTACCGCGCCTGGCGGCATCATTCATGCGTTCCGCATGCCGGACGTGAGTGCTTTCGTGCAGGACGACGTCAAACTCAAGCCGCGGTTGACAGTGAACCTGGGGATGCGCTGGGAGTACGATGGCGAATTCTTCTCCGATAAATATGGCGACAACACCAACGTGTGGCCCGGCCTGATCAATACCGTGCCGATTCCCGGCCCCACCCCGGCTACCGGCACGCTGGCCGGTTATGTGGTTCCTTCGAATTTTAATTTTGCGGCAAACCCCACTCCTCCCGTGGGAGGGCTTTTCCAGAGCAATCACCTGTATCCCACCCAGAACGCCCCGCCGCTCACGAATTTTGCTCCGCGCGTGGGCTTTGCGTGGCAGCCCCTGACAGGCGGGAAGTTTGTCGTGCGAGGCGGCTATGGGTATTTTTACGACCGCGTCGGGCTCAACAACCTGCTGAAGGGAGAAGTGCAGGGCAAGCCGTACTCCGTTACCGTGGCGCAATCCGGCACAGCGAACTATTT
This sequence comes from Candidatus Acidiferrales bacterium, assembly GCA_049516275.1. GTDB lineage: Bacteria > Acidobacteriota > Terriglobia > Acidiferrales > UBA7541 > Palsa-295. Next base: position 11,615 of record JBEKTG010000032.1, on the reverse strand, counting down.
TTCGAGCTTCGCATTCCCTTATGGCAATCCGAGCCCGACACTAGGCTGGACGCCGCGCTGGGTGAATATAAACACGATAGCGCAAACGGGCACGAGTTCGAACCTGGTGGAAGAGCTCATGGAGCAGAATTACCGGACGCCGCTGATGCAGCAGTGGAATTTGAATATTCAGTACGAATTTGCGCCGCAATGGGTGCTCGAGCTCGGTTACGTCGGCTCGCATGGTATCCATCAATACCAGGTGGGCCCCGCGGGGGCTGGGACGGATCGGAACCTCAACGAGGCGCAGCTGGCGAGCCCCACCAACCCGATCAACGGCCTCACGATGAACACGGCTGCCAACGCTTCGCTTCGGGTGCCCTACCTGGGATTTGCGCCGGCGGGCCTCTCAAGCGAGAACACCGACGGCGATACGAAGTTCAATAGCGCCCAGGCCACGATCCGAAAGCAGATGTCACACGGTCTGCAAATGCAAGCCGCGTACACTTACAGCCGGTCTTTCTCGGACACAAATACGAGCAACGATCCCAACAATCTGCGGCAGCAGTACGGGCTAAGCCCGTCCTACCGGCCCAACCGCCTGGCGGTGAGCTACGTGTATGAACTTCCGTTCGGCACGCACGATGGTTTTGTAGGAAAGGTCGCCAGCGGCTGGAGTCTCTCGGGCGTGACCGTGATTCAAGACGGCACTCCCTTGACCATCACCGACACAAGAGGCGGAACTGTGTACGGGTTCGGCCCGGGCTCCCCGATTGTCTCGCGCGCTCAGTTTGCTGCTGGGATGAATGCCACGAACGTCGCAACTTCAGGCGGCGTGGAATCGCGGCTGGGAGGGCTTTTTGGCGGGCAGGGATATTTCAACAAGGCCGCGTTTGGCCTCACGCCCATTCTCGGGAGCGACAACAAGGCAACCGGCTATGGCAACAGCGGCCCGAGTATTATCCTGGGCCCAGGGCAGTTCAACTGGGATGCCACCCTGCAGAAGGTCACCAAGGTAGGTGGGATTCGCGAGGGCGCCGATCTGGTGTTCCGCGCCGAGTTCTTCAACGTGTTCAACCACCCGCAGTTCAATAACCCCCAGGTGGTGGATTTCTCCAAATCCAACTTCGGACAGATTACCAGCACGTCGGTGAACCCGCGGCTGGTGCAACTGGCGCTGAAGTATGTCTTTTAGGAGTCTGGTGATTTGACGGCGGCAGGAAACAAAAACGAACGCGGAGGAGCGGCGATGCGTAGAGAAGATCACGAAACGATCTTGCCGAAACGCACCGCCGCGCTGCTGACGTTGGCGTGGGCGGCGCTGATTTTGAGCACTTCCTTGTCCGCGCAACAATCGGTGCGTGGCACTATCAACGGGCGAGTGACGGCGGATCAGGGCCAGGTTCGAGCGTTCCGGGTGGCTGCTCACAACCTTGATCAGCGGCTCTGGTACATCGTGTTCACGAAGAATGGACAGTACACGGTGCCGCAAGCGCTGCCGGGCTTCTATCAACTCACCGTGGATGAGCCGGGCTATGCGTCCCCGAAACTTCCTGCTTACCTGTTGCCTGGCGACACCAAAACTGTGGACCTTGCGGTGAAGAAACAAGGGCAAGCCGGAACAACCGGGGGCGGGGATGCCAACGAGGAAGGACCGCCGACACGGGCCAGCGCGAAAGTGGAATACGTCACCAGCATGGAGGACGTTTATCCGCCGGGGCCCGAGCGGGACCTTCTGAAGCAGAATTGCACCGGCTGCCACAGCGACACTCTGACGTCGATGCATTACACCAAGGAAGGTTTTCTGCGGGGCATTGAGCGAATGACGGAAACCGGTCCGTCGAGCTTTCCGAATGTGCTGGCCCTCGGTCGAACCATCTTCAGCACCAGCCAGAAGGAACAACTGGCGGAATACCTGGCGAAGAATTTTGGGCCGGGCATGGCGGCGCGGCGGCTCCGCGTGGATCCGGTGACGCTCGACGAGGATGTGGCCTCGAAGGCTATTTACGTGAGTTACGACGTGCCGGCGGGGATGCCGCTGGCTGCGGACCAGGGACCAAAGGTCGGCGCTCCCATGATTGACGGCGAAATACCGCTGCGTCCGGGACCGGCGGCCGGCGCCCGAACGCAATTGCAGGCCGCGGCCATTTCTCCCACCGACGGCACGATCTGGTTCACCGCTCGCCACTGGAATTCGATTCTCGGCCTGGACCCTAAGGAACTCGATCCCGCGAAACGCTGGAGAAACTACCCCGTGAAGGGCGAGTGGGTGGCCGTAAGCGGCGTGACGGTGGACAGCAAGGGGAAAGTTTACTGGAGCGAATTGGATGGCGGAATGCTTGGTGAGCTCGATCCGGCGTCCGGCAAGCAGATTCGGTACGTGATCCCGCAAAAGGGAGTGGGCGTGGGAATCATGGCCGACAAGAATGACAACATCGACTTCGCGCTCATCTGGGGAGCGCTCTTTGGCCGGTTGGACGCCAAGACCCGCATGATCCACACCTACCCCACGCCAACTCCGGACAATGGCATCTACGGACTGGCTGTCGACCAGCAGGGCAATATGTGGGGCGCGGGCTGGCAGAAGGGAACCATCAGCAAGTGGGACGCGGAGACCGGAACCGTGACCGAGTATCCGGTGCCGAATTCCTGGGGACAAATTCGCCGCATCGGCGTGGACTCGAAAGGCGCGGTGTGGGCCTCGGAGTACAACACCGGGTATTTAGCGAGGCTCGATCCTTCCACCGGCAAAATGACCGAATACAAAATCCCGGTGAATGGCGCTAATCCATACGAGGCCTGGGCGGACAAGGACGACAATGCCTGGACCGCGGATCAGGCGCACAGCGCGCTCCTCAAGCTGGATCCGAAGACCGGCAAATTTACTTTTTATCCGATGCCCCAGCCTTACCAGAGCGTCCCCAAAATGGAAGTGGCCAGCGACAACACGCTGTGGTTCGGCACGCGCGGCATGCCGGTAACCGTGGGAGTGCACTTCTATCCCAACGGATATACCGCGGACGCTCCGCCGCTTCCGTAACGCCGCGCCTGCCGAAATCCCCTCGATATGTGAGTTCCCGCGGCGGCCTGCGAAATTGTAAATTCCCGCCATTTCTCGGGGTTTTACCCGATTTGCAACACTTCTACCATTGGTACACTGGGTTTCGTCTACAGGAGACCCCGATGTTGATTCAAATTGGTTACGATATCCGTTTCAATGTGCCGTCGAAAGTTCCCATGGTGGCGCTTTTGCACGTGCATCCTTCCCGCAAACTCGATCTGCGCGCGCCGGACGAGATGCACACCGATCCCTGGACTCCGGTCGAGAATTATCACGACAGCTTTGGAAATTACTGTTCCCGCTTTGTTGCGCAGCCCGGAACTTTGCGGCTACATAACACCGGGTTGATCCATGACTCCGGCTTGCCGGATGCGGTGAACTGGAATGCGCGCGAAGTGCCGGTGGAGTATCTGCCGAACGACGTTCTGCGCTATCTGCTCAACAGCCGCTATTGTGAAGTGGATTTGATGAGCGATATCGCCGCCCAGTTATTTGGAGGTCTCGCACACGGCTGGGGGCGGGTGCAGGCGGTTTGTAACTGGGTCCACGGCAATGTCACGTTCGGATATCAGTATGCCCGCTCGACACGAACGGCTTTGGAGGTCTTCAAAGAGCGCGTGGGCGTCTGTCGCGATTTTCAGCATCTGGCCGTGACGCTATGCAGGGCGCTGAACATTCCCGCGCGTTATGTTACGGGCTACCTCGGCGACATTGGAGTTCCGGCCGCTCCGTGCCCGATGGACTTCAGCGCGTGGTTCGAGGTGTACCTGGAGGATCGTTGGTGGACTTTTGACGCGCGTCACAATCAGCCGCGGATCGGGCGGGTGCTCATGGCCGTTGGGCGCGATGCTTCCGATGTGGCCATCACCACTTCCTTTGGAATGGCGAGCCTCACCCAGTTCACCGTTGTCACCGACGAAGTTGCGGAGCTTGCGAGCGTTGTCTGCGCGTAACCGCGCACGACATTCACGAGGCGCTCGGCACTTCTACTTCTTCAGGACTTCGGGATTGACGCAGGTGTCGGGCGGCTGGCCATTCAAGACTTTGACGATGTTGTTGAGCGCGATCTTGCCCATGTTGATGCGGGTTTCCGGGGTGGCGGAGGCGATGTGAGGCACCACGACAACGTTATCCAGCTCCAACAGCCCCGGTTCGATTTCAGGCTCGTTCTCGAATACATCGAGGCCGGCTGCCCAGATTTGCTTCTCCTGCAGGGCTTTTAGGAGAGCCTTTTCATCGACCACCGGGCCGCGGCTGGCGTTGATCAGGATCGCCGTTTTCTTCATCAACTTCAGCTCTTTTTCACCGATGTAATGGCGCGTTTCCGGCGTGAGCGGGACGTGGAGAGTCAAAAAGTCGGACTCTCTCAGCAGGATTTCTTTATCCACGTAGGTAGCACCGACTTCTTTCTCCGCTTGCGGATTCCGATGCGTGCCCGAGTAAATGATCTTCATGTCGAAGCCCCTGGCCTTGCGGGCCACATTTGTGCCGATTCTTCCCAAGCCGGCGATGCCGAGGGTTTTTCGGTCGACGTCCATCCCGATGAAGAACATCGGGGACCAGCCTTTCCATTTCCCGGCGCGAACGTACCGGTCTGCCTCGGCAATACGCCGGGCTGCCGCGAGCAGTAAAGCGAAGGTGTGCGTGGCGGTGGCATCGTCCAACACGCCGGGAGTGTTGGTGAGGATGACGCCGCGCCTGGTTGCCGCGGCCACGTCGAAATTGTTGATCCCCACGGCGTAGTTCGCGACGATCTTGCATTGCGGCCCGACCGCATCGAGCAAGTCCCCGTCGATGATATCGGTGATGAGAGAGATTATGGCGTCGCAGCCTTTTGCTTTCTCCTTGAGCTCGGCTTTGGTGAGGGCCCGGTCCTCGGGATTGACGAGTACCTCGAAGTGCTTCCGGAGTTCGTCGATTGTCTCCTGCGGAATCATCCTGGCGACGTAAACAGTTTTTTTCATGCGAGGCGTTTGTCTCCGCGAGGTTGGGCTTTACGATTGGCGTTTGACTTCGGTGTGAGCCAGCTTTTCGTAATAGCGGACGATCGAGCCGTGATCGTTGTCACCCATGCCATCCACCTTGAGGGCCTGCATGATTTCCATGACGGCGGCCGATAGCGGAAGGGGAACTCCGACTTCGTGGCTGGTTTCCAGCACGTTTCCGAGGTCTTTGATATGCAGATTGATGCGGAAGCCCGGATTAAATTTTCGGTCCATCATGAGGGGGGCTTTCGCGTCGAGCACGGTGCTTCCGGCCAGGCCGCCGCGAATCGCCTGGTAAACGAGGTTGGGATCGACGCCCGCCTTGGTTGCTAGCACAAGAGCTTCGGACACGGCGGCGATGTTCAGGGCTACGATGATCTGATTGGCGAGCTTGGTCACGTTGCCTGCTCCCAAATCGCCGGTGAGAACGGCTGAGGATCCCATCGATTTAAAGACCGGGAGCATCTGATCGAAGTCGGCTTTCGATCCGCCGACCATGATCGAGAGAGTACCTTCGATGGCCTTCGGTTCGCCGCCGCTCACGGGAGCGTCGAGCATGCGGATTCCTTTTTTGGCGAGCTCGGCGCCCACTTCGCGGGCAACGAGAGGAGCGATGGAACTCATGTCAACAACCAGCGCGCCGCGTTTGGCGCCTTCGGCCACGCCTTTTTCGCCGAGGATCGCCTGCTTCACGTGCGGCGAATTCGGGAGCATGGTGATGATGACGTCCGCCTTGGAAGCGACGTCGCTCGGCGACGTGCCAATTTCAGCGCCGGCCTGTTTCAGTTCCTCGAGCGGCTTGGGGACGATGTCGTAAACGACGAGTTTATGTCCCGCCTTGAGCAGATTTTTGCTCATGGGCTTGCCCATGATTCCCAGACCCACGAAGCCGATTTTCTCCATGTCGGTATTCCTCCGATTCTTGATTTGAACCTGCGCTAAGGTTCGCCGCTTCTGCGCAACGAGCTTTGTTATCGTTCCGGCGGACGACGATTATACCTCGCGACACTGAAAGAGTCGCAACGCGGCGAAGATGTTCCATCAGCAATTAACCGGAGCTCACACCGTCCAGCGCCGCGGCCTTGGCGGCCCGCTCCCGCTCTACTTTGCGAAACATCCAGGCCGTCAATAACGGCGTGAGGATGGCGGTAACAATCACGGATGCGGCGACCTGTACGGTTGCGGCGGGGGCCACCCCGACGTAGCTTCTGTCCGCGAGCGCAACCGCTTGCGGAACAGCGGCGGAATTGCCGGCCGTGCTCGACGCGGCCGCTCCCGCGACGCCCGATCCTCCCAACAGCTTGTCCGCGACGATGCAGCAGAAGCCGGTGACGACGAACACTACGATCCCCAGAACGACGCCGGGAAGTCCGGCCGTGAGGACCGAACGGAGGTTGATGTTCTGCCCAAGGGTGAAGGCCATGAAGGGCACGATGATGGGCTCGTGCGAGCCGAAGAAGTCGCGGATATCGCTATCGAGATTGCCAAGAATCGCGCCGACGAAAATGGGCGCGATCACCGAGACCATGGTCAGCCACGGAATATTGGCGAGCCCGGTGCCTACAAAGATAAGCATGGTCAGGAACGGCCCGGTCTCTATGCTTTGCAGAACGTAGGTGCCAACGTCTTCCTTATCGCCCATGGCGCTGGTGAGAGCCAGAAACATTCCGCCATTCGTGTCGCTCATCGCCACCATGACGGCCAGTGTGCTGAGGCCCAGAACGCTGCCGTGGAACAACTTCGCCACGGTGAGTGCGAAGATGGTTGCGACGCCGATCTTGGTGGCCAGAATCCCGAATCCGCGCTTCAACATTTTCGGGGCCGCTTTCAACGTCATCTTGGTGCCGACGGCAAAGAGATACATGCCGAGAACCGTGGGATAACCGATGCCGCTCAGAGCTTCGGTGAAGCCGCCGATCTTGAGCAGGTGGGGAAAAAACGTGTTGATCACCATGCCGAGGAATAACGGACAGACCATGAGACCGCCCGGCACACGATTCATGTTTTTCCAGATATTCATGCTTCACCCCGCGGCATTTTCAGCGGTCTCAACCGATTGGCGGTTGCGGCGCGAGAGATTCTTGTCCACTTCCTGCCGTATGGCAAGTGCCGGGAGTTGCGGACGAGATTAGTCCGCTTCCTGAGGGGCCACGTGCAGATGGCGGGAGCGCTTCCGCTGCTCCCACCACACGCTGAATCGGTCCATATAAAGGTAAACGACCGGTGTCGTGAAAAGCGTCAGCATCTGGCTGAAGAGCAGGCCGCCGACGATGGTGACTCCGAGCGGCACGCGCAATTCCGAGCCGATTCCGGTGGCCAGTGCCAGGGGCAATGCCCCCAGGAGGGCGGCCATCGTGGTCATGAGGATGGGGCGAAAACGCAGCAGGCACGCTTCGTGAATCGCGCTCTTCGCGTCGCGGTGTTCGTTGCGCTGGGCCGCGAGGGCAAAGTCGATCATGAGGATGGCGTTCTTCTTCACGAGGCCGATCAGAAGGATGATGCCCACGACACCGATGACGTTGAGATCCATGTGAAAGAGCATGAGCGCGAGGACTGCTCCCACTCCCGCCGAAGGCAGCGTGGAAAGAATGGTGATGGGGTGAATGTAGCTCTCATAGAGCATTCCCAGCACGATGTAAACCGCGAGCAGAGCCGCTCCGATGAGAAAGGGCTCGGTGGTGAGCGAATCCTGAAACGCCTGCATCGACCCGGCATACATGCTGCGGATCGAGGACGGCATGGAAACGTTCTGCTCCGCCTGGCTGATCGCCGCCACCGCATCGCTCAAGGCTACGCCGGGCGCCAGATTGAAAGAAATCGTGACGGCGGGGAACTGGCCGTCGTGGTTCACGGCCAGGGGCGCAATTCTTTTTTCAAAATGGGCCACCGCACTCAGCGGAACAACCTTGCCCATTGGCGAGTGAATGTAGACGTAGTCGAGGCCGCGCGGGTCCTGCCAGAACTTTGGCGCGACCTCCATCACCACGTGGTACTGATTGAGCGAGGTGTACATCGTCGAGACCTGGGATTGCCCGAACGCCCCGTACAAAGTGGTGTCCAGCAATTGCGGGGTGATCCCCAGCCGGGCAGCCGTCTGGCGGTCGTACACCAAGCGGGCTTCGAGGCCGCTATTCTGCTGGTCGGAATCCACATCGGTAAGCTCGCGCAGCCTTTTCATCTCATCGAAAATGATCGGGCCCCATTGGACCAGATCGTCGACGCTATCGGACCGCAATGTGTACTGATACTGCGCGTTGCTGGATCGGCCGCCGATGCGCAGACTTTGACCAGCCGACAAAATGCCGCGAGCGCCGGGCACGCTGTTGAGCTTCGGCCGCAGGCGGTCGATCACCTGGCTGGCGTCGAGTTTCCGCTGTTCGATGGGCTTGAGCGTTACGTTGAGGCTGCCGGTGTTGAGGGGGCTATTGCCGCCGGTAAAAGAGACGGCTGTCGCCACGGCGGGATCGGTCTTGATGATGCTCGAAAAACGCGCAACGATTTCCCGCATCGCCTGAAAGGAAATGTCCTGCGAGCCGCGAATGCCGCCGCGGAGATGGCCCGTGTCGCCCAGCGGGAAAAACCCCTTGGGAACAATCATCAGGAGGTAGATGTTCACGGCAATCGTAATTGCCAAAACGCCCATCGTGAGCGCCTCGTGCCGGAAAACCCATTTCAGGCCGCGATCGTAGACGCGAACCAGGGCGTTAAAAGCGTTTTCGTTGATGCGATAAATTCGCCCGTGCTCCTGCCCGTGCACCCGTTTCAACAGGCGTGAACACATCATCGGCGTCATCGTGAGGGAGACGAGCAGGGAAACCAGAATCGCCACCGAGAGGGTGATGGCGAACTCGCGGAAGAGGCGGCCCACGATGCCTCCCATCATCAGGATGGGGATGAATACGGCGACGAGAGACAGTGTCATGGAAAGAACCGTGAAGCCAATCTCCTGTGCGCCGTGGAGCGCGGCCTCCAGGGGGCGCATTCCGAGTTCGAAGTGGCGCGTAATGTTTTCGATGACGACGATGGCGTCGTCGACGACGAATCCCGTGCAGATCGTGAGCGCCATCAGGGAGAGGTTATCGACGCTATAGCCGAAGAGATACATCACGCCGAACGTGCCGAGGAGCGAAACCGGAACCGCCACGCTGGGAATCAGGGTAACGCGAGGACTGCGCAAAAATACAAACACCACCAAAATCACCAGGCTGATGGAAATCAGAAGGGAGCGCTCGATTTCCCTTACGGAGGAGCGAATGGTCGTGGTGCGGTCAAACGTGACTGTGATATCGATGCCCGTGGGAATCGACGCTTTCAGCGACGGCAACGCCCGCCGGACGCGGTCCACCGTTTCGATAATATTGGCGTTAGGCTGGCGGAAAATCTGCAAGGTAACGCAAGGTTTGCCGTTGAAAAATGCAGCGGCGCGGATGTTTTCGACAGAATCCTGGACATCGGCAACGTCCGACAATTTAATGGCGGCGCCATTGTGGTAGCCGACGATGAGCGGCTTATAGTAGGCCGCTTTCAGCAGTTGGTCGTTGGCGAGGATGTCGGCCGTGGTGCTGCCGTCCCATATCTGGCCCTTCGGAACATTCGCATTCTGCTGGCTCAGCATGTTTCTCACGTCCTGCAGACCGAGCCCGTAGCTGTTTAATTGCGTGGGATTGAGGTCCACGCGCACCGCCGGAAGCGAACTCCCGCCAATAAACACCTGCCCAACGCCGGCGATCTGAGACAGCTTCTGCTGCATGACGGTTGACGCCGCATCGTAGAGCTGCCCGACGGTGTAGTTGTCGGCGACCAGAGCTACCTGGAAAATCGGAATATCGGAGGGATTCACCTTCTCATAACGGGGATTGGCGGGAAGGTTTGCGGGCAAATAGCTGCGGGCGGCGTTGATGGCGGCTTGCACGTCCCGGGCAGCGCCATCGATATTGCGGCTCAGGTCAAACTGCAAGGTGATGGACGTGGCGCCGAGATTGCTGGAAGAGCTCATCTCGTTGACGCCCGCGATTCGCCCGAACTGGCGTTCGAGAGGAGTGGCTACCGAAGAAGCCATGATTTCCGGACTGGCCCCCGGCAGGTTTGCCTGGATGCCGATCGTTGGATAGTCGATCTCCGGCAACTCCGCTACCGGCAGCATCGCAAAACCAAGAATGCCCGCGAGCGCGATGGCGGCGGTGAGCAGCGTGGTAGCCACGGGCCGGCGGATGAAGGGTGTTGATAAGTTCATTACTTAAGCTTCTGGGACCAGCCCTACCGGCCTGGTGACTACATGATATGAGGGACGCTTCCTTAAAAACAATGGTTTCGAGGGGGCTGATGCTAACTCTCTTGCGCTTCCAAGGGGGAAAATCGGATGGCCTTAGATCGTTTCAGGTAACGCTGTGCTCGATCCAATTTTGAATCACGCCGAAAACCTGCTTGCGATTTGTCTCGAGCATCATGAAATGGCCGTTTCCGGAAACGCCGAGATTCTTTAGCTGCACGTCATCGGCCTTGCAACCGGCCTGCTTCAAAAACGCAACTACTTCCGGGCCTTGCATGTGCCCCGAGCTTTCGGAGGTGACGAACGCGATTGGAATGCCTTCGAGATTCCTGAGCTTGTGCACGCTGTTATCGGCCTGAAGCTTGTATGCGGGCAATCCGGCGCTTGCCGGAACATCCCGCGTTGCAAGCTGAGACGGATCGGAAATGGGCGGATCGAACACCAGGGGAATATCCGTAAGGCCCCACGGGGTCTGCGGGCTGAAAGGCGCGCCGCCACCTTCTACGTTCACAATTGCTTTCACGAGATGCGGGCGCTCGTTGGCAACGAGCCAGCCGAATGGCCCTCCCGCGGAGTGGACTTGCACGATGGCAGGGCCGATTTTGTCGAGCAACGCGGCACCGCCGCTGGCCCAGAGGCGATGAGCCATCACGTTGTCCTGGGGCGCGGCGTTTTGGCTCGCCACCAGCTGATCGAGGGACGGATCGCCAATTTGTCCACTGCCCGCCCAGCGGTGAGAACGGAGTAAATCGGGAACGATCACATCGTAGGTCGGTTGCGAGCCGATCGGCCCTAGGGCGTCGGGGTGATACGGCGCGCGTCCGTGGCCGGGGCGGTCCACCAGATACACTCGATACCCCGCCTGTACGTAGTAGTGCGCCCAGCCGGCCTGCCCGTCGCCTTCGCCCATGTAGTGCAACATCTGGCCGGTTCCGCCGTGGACCAACACAACCGGGTAAGGATGGCGGACCTGCGCGGGAGTGAGATATTGCACGTACATCTGGCCGGCGAGGATGGTTCCGTACGGCGTCTTCTTGTGCTCCGTGCCCACCCAGAAGAAATTCTGATCGGCCAGCTTCAGGGACGATTCGCTCAGCCGGGGGCCGGGGATCACCGTATTCTTTTCGACGTTGTTTGCAATCCAGTCGAGGATGGGCTGGAGAACCTGCCGGTTATTTTTCTCGACCATCATCATGTGGCCGTTGCCATGAATTCCATGGTCGACCAGGCGCAGCTCCTGGGCGTTGCAGCCCGCCTGCTTGAAAAACGCCACAGCACCGGGATTTCCGGGCGAGGCAAAGGAGCCTTCGGAAGTGACCAT
>JBEKTG010000031.1:0-14692 GCA_049516275.1 Candidatus Acidiferrales bacterium | reverse complement strand
ATCGCTGCCATCAGCAAGGAAGTCGCGACCGGCCGGATGATGAATGGACGAGACGGACTCAAGGCGCGTCGTCTCCGCTCGCATTGCCGCCGTTGCCGTTGCCGCCACCTCCGCCACCGCGGCGCCCGGTGCGCACGGCGACCTTGGCTCCGTCCTGCAATCTGTCAAAGCCGCTGATCGCCACCACTTCGGTCGGCTTGACGCCTTGAACGGCTTGCGTGTTGCCGTCGGCGACGCCTGGTTTGACGTTGCGAAGCTGAGCGGTGGCGTCCGGCTTCACCACGTAGACGAATGAGCCCTGCGCGTTGCGTTGAATGGCGGCCGCGGGTACGAGCGTTGCGTCGTGCTGCGTCTCAACGAGCAGGCGAGTGTTCACGAATTGATTCGGGAACAGAGACGAATCCTTGTTCGGGAAGATGGCTTTGAGTTTGACTGTGCCGGTGCTGGTATCGATCTGGTTGTCCAGCGTGAGCAGGGATCCGGTGGCAATCTTGGTTTCCTGCGTGCGGTCGAGCGCATCGACGGCCATGGTGTGACCCTGGCGAAGCTGTTGCTGGATCTGCGGCAGGTAGTCTTCCGCTACGCTGAAAATCACTGTGATGGGTTGGAGTTGGGTAACCACGACGAGGGGCGTGGCGCTGTTTGCCTGGACGATATTGCCGGGGTCGACCAGCCTCAGGCCGACGCGTCCGTCAATCGGAGACGTGATGTGCGTATAAACCAGGTTGACCTTCGCGTTCGCGACCATGCCTTCGTCGTTTTTGACGGTTCCCTGATACTGCTGCACCGCTTGTTCCTGGTCGTAAACCTGCTGCTGGGCGATGGCGTTGCGGCTGAAGGCCGACTTGTAGCGGTCGAGGTCGATACCCGCTTCGTTCAACAGGGCCTGATCGTGCGCCAACTGCCCTTCGGTCTGGGTCAGCGCGGCTTCATAGGGGCGGGAATCGATGTCCAGCAAAGGGTCGCCTTTGTGGACCATCTGGCCTTCGGTGTAATACACCTTCATGATTTCGCCCTGCACGCGGCTGGTGACCGTGACGGTGTAAACGGGCGTCACAGTGCCGAGGGCCTCGACGTAGATGCCGATGTCGCCTTTTTTCGCGGGCGCGGTGGTGATGGGCACGGCGCGGGGTGGCGGCGCGGCCTTCGCTTTGGACGGATCGGTAGTTGAGCGGTGCTGGTAATAGAGCAGCCCCCCGACAACGAGAGCGATCAGGAGCAGAGCCCACACCCAGCCGCCGCGTTTTTGGGTGGGCTCATTGAAAACAGGATCGGGGCCGCGCCCTTCGGAGCGAGGCGCGCTGGTTACGTCGGTTCTAGGATCGTCGATCATATGTTCAGGCATATTCCTCAATCAGCGCTGGCTGAGTATCGTCCCTTTCAATTGGGTCCCTGGTACCGCGGCTTGGAATGTCGCCAAACCGTCCGGTCGTGCATCCCACCGTGCGAGTCTAAGAGACGTGAAAGCGCCCGAAAAGGTTTCGCCCGTCGGGCGAGTTTGGGTGCATCTGCGCCCCTCGCGGTCTCCGGGGTCCTACGCCATTCGAAGGCTCTCAGTTTGGATGCAACGAGTTACAGCTCCACGTACAGGAGTCAAATGGTATCAGAAGTCAAACGGGGCTTAAGGAGAAAATTATCGGGCGCACAGGGCGCACCCGCAGCGCAAGGGGATCAAACAGTCTTGCTACTTCAAGCCGGTGAGAGGATCAAGTCCCTCACCTCAACGAGCTACCCGGGGCGCTACTCTTTGGGAGCAACTGAGTCCGCCGCCGGGACTGCGCCTGCCGTGGGGCGCACGGTGCTCAATGCCTCGTCCGCCGTGTCTGCCAGCGCATGCGCGGGCAGAGGCCGATAGCCGCTGCGGGTTCGGATGTGGTATTTCTTCAAGCGCTCGCCAACCAGTTTCACGGAGATCGCGCGCCATCCCTGATTGGGATTCGGCTGAGGATAATAGTTCAGCGCGTAGAGGTGGGCCAGGTCGTCGCGAATCGAGGCGAAAGCCTGCTGCTCATCTTTCCAGCTCTTCGCGAAATAGGCTTCCCCGCCGGTTGCCTCCGCCATACGCCCGAAAACCGCCGTGGAAACAGGTTCGAGCTTGGCCGCGCGAGTGCTGATCATATAGATGGGGACTCCCTCGGACTGGGCCAACTCGCCGACGTCCTCCGGGGGTACCAGGCTGTCGTTATCCGGACCGTTTGAGAACACGACGATCACCTTGCGGCCGGTAAAGTGGCCGGCATCCTTCAGCGTCAGAAGGAGGGCGTTGTAGAGCGCGGCGTCGTCGCCGGCCGTGGTGGCCCGCACGCCCCGCAAGACCTGGAAACGGTCCGGGGTGAGCGGCGCCGCGCGGAAAAGGTCGCGGCTGTACGCATAGAGGGCGATCCGGTCCGGGCCGTCCAGCGACCTTACGAAGTCCGCGATGGCGTCCTGCGCGAAGGCGAAGCCGCGGTACATGTAATTGCTGGTGTCAAAGAGAATGAAGACATTGGCTCCCACCAGGGGAGAAACGTTCTGGCCCTCGCCAACCGGTGCAGCTTCGTGCAGCTCGGTCTCCGGCTCAACGGTCTTGGGGTCGCTTTGCCCCTTGGCGAAATCGACCAGCGCCTGTGGAGCCTGGTTCCCTTCTCCGAAAGTGGCGATCTTCTGATGGATGCCATCCTCGCTGAGCACGAAGTCGGAGGGCTTGAGACCTGTCACGTAATTGCCCTTGTTGTCCGTGACGGCCACATTCAGCTGGACCAGGTCGACGACGACGTGGAAGTTGGGCGGCTTCTCGTCCTGGGCGGACATCCAGGCGGATGACCCGGCGACGGCCACCGCAAAGAACAAAACAGGGAGGAAGCAGCGTTGTCCTATTTTCTTTCCCATTCGTCGTCCCATTAGTCCCCTCTTGTATCCCACGCGTTCGTCCACTCGTACGCCCGCGGAGGTAAAGCGTTAGCGTCCCGGCGGCGCATCCATCTTGGGAATAGACGCCAATCCGCCGCGACGAAACTCCTCGCCTGTTTCACTCATGGCCCGCTGGACCGCGCGCCAATCTTCAAAGTCGGTCGCAAAAATCTTCTCGACCATGCGATGGGTCAGCTGCGGAACGAGGGTGTTCAGGGCCTCCGGCGCATAGCCCATCTCATCGGCAAGGCTGGCCCAATAAAGGTTGTCGGAATCCCAGGTTTCGGCCATGAGCCTGCTGGGATAGCCCATGAATGCCGGGAAGGGCTTCACATTGAGGAGTTCGCGGCTGTAGCTTTGTTCCAGTACAGGGTGCGGAACGCCAAAATCCACGGATAGCCGCTCGACGCTGGTTTCGGCAGGGTAGGTGCGCGACAGGACGTCCAGTTCCGCGCCGGCTGCTCCCTGCGGCGCTTTTTCGTTCTGGAATTTGCGCCTGAATTCGGCTGCGAGGTAGAACTTTTCGGCGGGCGTAACCTCCGAAAGCAATTCCTTGGTGCGGCCCGCCCGGAGAGTTTCCTCTACTTCGACGAATTGATTGGAGAGCATGCGGTCGGAAAGAACGCCCATCACTTCACGGCGCAGGTTCTCGTCCTTGGAAGCCGCTTCGAGAAGCGCGTCGCCGGTGTGCTGGTAAAGGGCTACGGCGTGAACTTCGTTGCGAGTGACTCCCCACCAGCGAGGCGTGACGGCGCTGCTGACCAGGTCGGGCACCAGTTCATCCCAGATCAGGGCCTGGACATTTTCGGGAACGGTAAAGTCCTGCTCCATCTGGGCCAACACGTAGGGAAGATCGGCAAGCGATCCGGTAAGGTGCGCGCCGCCGCTGGCCGTCCAGCCGCGCCCGAAGACCCGCGGCACCTGCCAAGCCTGCTGCGACCCGGGAGTCATCTCTCCGGAGAAATCGTGGGAGCGCACCAGGAGCGGGTTGTTGTGCAAGGCCTGTGCGGCGGGCGGCTCGTAGTACGCATAATTGAGACCCACCAGCGTGTCCCGGAGCAGCGGCGCCAGTTCGCCACGAGCCGCACCGAGTTCCGCGGGCGAACCGGGATTTTTGATGACCTTGGTCAGGTCTGTACGCATCTGGAGCGTGGCGTGGCTGGTGTTGTAGAGGCCCGCCGCCCACTCGCTTCGCTCGGTGGTGCTGAAGAACGGCCGGGGCATTTCGAACTCGCGGAGTTCCTGCGCCTTCGCAAGAAGGTTATCCGGAGCGGGTTTCCCCTGGGCCATCTGGTTCAAACCGTCGGCCAGGCCGAATAGCGTATCGAGAGATAGAAGCCGCTGGTCGTCCATCGCGATACGAATGTGGTTGGCAATTTCCTGCCGCACCTGAAGCCCCTCGGGAGTTGTCTGGCTGGGGCCGGCCAGAAGCGCGATGAATTCATCCTGGGAAATATCCGTTCTGCCTGCCGAAGCTTTCAGGATTTCCTGGAAGGAGGTCCGCCCCGCGTCATACAACTGAACCGTGTTGCGAACGGCCATAAACGGGCCCATCACGTGCTGCCAGGAATCGTTTTCCTGCTCTCGGGGGATTTCTCCCTGCCGCGCCAGAATCTGCCACAGGCCCGCGTTTGCCTGGAATACACCCATGGCGTTGGAGCGGAGGGTGTGGTCGGGGATCTTGTCGACGGCTTCGGCTGCGGAAAGGAAAGCCACAATGGAGCTATTCGTCAAGTTGGGAAATTCCGTGAACACGGGATATTGCTGGCTGTACTTGGGGAATTTGTTCGCCAGCAGCTGCACCGTGGAGGCGGTGAGGCGCTGATCCCCTGTGCGAGCGCGATCCATTTCGCTGAGCGCCAGGAACACCGGCACCGTGCCGTTCGATCCAATCACACGCGACAACCCGAACATGGCTTCGACGACCTGCTCCGGGCTGTTCAAGTGGCCGGCGCGCTTGCCCCAATCCTTGGCAATTTTCGAATCATCCTTCTTATGCGACTCGATCATTCCCCTCCACACTTCGACGCCGCCGGGAAGATGGGGCTGCCCGCTGGGCTCGAACTGAAGGCGAGTGGCCAGCAGCAGCAAGCTGGGATCGGGGCGGAACACCGGCCGGGAGGGGCTGGGCGAAAGGTCTTGTCCGCGAAGGGCTTCGTAGAAGTGGCGCAGGCGGCGCGCATCGGCGAAGTAGGCTTGCTGGGTGGCGCCGAGCCGGGAAAGAACGTCAAAATACATCGCCAGCCAGCCTTCATCTTTGCCGAGAAGCTTGATTACAAAATTCGCCGGCGAGTCCGGCCGCGCTCCCGCGAGATCTTTCCACGCATTTTCCGAGGAATCGCCGCCGGGCACGACCACGCGGCCCGAGCGGATAGAGATCTGGCTCCCGTAGAAATCCACCACGGCCGCGAAGGGAGTGAGCTTTTGAACGCCGGGGTCGCGACGCAAGGCGGCGACCGTCTCGGGATCCATTCGGGACATCGCCCAGTAGATGCGAGCGACGGAGGGATCGCGAAGGATAGAATCAACGGGATCGATGCGGTCTTTGTCTACCTTCTTAACGTCCTTCGCGTACTTGTCATCGGTAACCCAGTCGTCCGGGCCAAAGAGGACCGGCACCTGGGACGATGAGAAAGGGTAGGTGAAGGCCTTGCCTCCGCGCATCGTCTCCTCGAGATCGGCCAGGGGAAACCCCGAATCAATCGTGAGGAAGGCCCTGTCGGGATCGGAGGTCTCGACAGAGGACTTCGGACCGCACGCCTCGCGCAGCCGGTAGCCGAGAATTGCGAGCAGCGGCTTGCCTTCCGCACAGGTCGTGACCCGAATCACACCCTCGGAGCCCGCAAGCACGGAGAGCTCGCGCGCCTGGTCCATGTAGCGCCGGATGAGAACCAGGAACTCGGTGGGTTTGCCATCCTGGTAGCCTTGGACTGAGACGTTGCGCGCAAGCAGGGGCAGTACTTCGTCCGGAGTGACCTTCTGGCTGATCGCGGCCATGCGTAGGAAGGAGCGCAGCGGGCCGGGAATCGTAGCGCTGGAGGGATACGCGAGCGCCAATGTCGAAGCGGGCGAAGGGCTTAACTGCGGCGCCGGGGTTCCCTGACCCGCAGCTTGACCCGCAGGATAAGGAGTGCTCCAGGCAGAGACCGCGAGGCAGGAATATCCGAAAACCGCCAGAACCAGAATGCAAAGAGGACGTTTCATCTCTGGTCTCCCCGCCGGGCCCAGGAGAAAAGCTAAAACCTTTTGTGGAGAGTGCGAAAGGGATTCGGCGCGGCTCCCTTGCGTACTCCAGTGTGTTCTACGGTTTGCGCTGGCCTGACAGCTCTTTGGACTGGGACATTGGTGAGATCCAGGTCAGCACTGGTGGCAACACCCTCAGAACTCTGTCGTCAACATAATTCATTGGCACTTAAAATCCAAGCCTTTTTAAAAATTCAAGGAGTTGGAGCGGGGGTTGCAAACAGAGACTCCGACGGCACGCTACCCGCTACCGCGGGAATCCCTTACGAACGGGGCGGCGAGCGATTATTTTCAATACCTTGGATGGAAATCCGCCCGAGAGCTTCGCAGAGTCCCGAGTCAAGCAAGTGGTGGCGCGGGCAGATGCAGATGCGGAGGCAGAGGCAGAGGCTATCCGGGAAGCGAGCAACTACGGTGCGGGGCGTTTTCGCAGAACCGGGCGTGTGCTAGCATGGCAGCCGTTTGACCGTGGGGTTTGTTATGGAGGATGGGAGATGAAAATTAGCCTGGGATTTGCGGTGCTGGCGCTTGGGGTGGGAATGGGGATGTCCGCTTACGCGCAGGGCGGGCGCGAGGTGCAAACGTTTAAGACGTCGAAAGGCGATGTCAAGATCACGCCGATCTATCACGCTGCGCTGATGATTCAGGCGGGCGGCAAGAACATTATTGTCGATCCGGCCAAGCCGGCCGACGTCTCAGGGCTGCCGTCCGCCGATTTGATTCTGCTGACCGATATTCACGGCGATCATCTGGACCCGAACCTGATCGCGAAGGTCAGCAAGCCGGACACGCAGATTATCGCGCCGCCCGCGGTGGTGAAGACGGTGACCACCGCCATGCCGCTTTCCAACGGCGAGACCAAAGAGTGGGAAGGATGGAAGATCGAAGCGGTGCCCATGTACAACCTGAAGCGCGGGCCGTCGGAGGGGAAACTGTTTCACGATAAGGGGCGCGGCAATGGCTACGTGCTCACGTACGGCGGAAAGCGCTTCTATCTTTCTGGGGACACGGAGGGCACCCCGGAGATGGCGGCGCTCAAGAATATCGATGTGGCGTTCGTGTGCATGAATCTGCCCTACACAATGCCGCCGGACGAAGCCGCCGAGGCGGTGAAGTCGTTTCATCCCAAGGTGGTGATTCCATATCACTACGGGCAGTCGGACCTGAGCGTGTTCAAGAAGGCTCTCGAGGGTACGGGGATCGAGGTGCGGATTCTTGAGTGGTATCCGAAAGCTGGGGCGTAGCAGCCCGCGTGGAAAAACGGCAATCAGAATGCTCATCTGGGAACATTGACGGCGCCTCGTAATTAACGTATATACAATAAGTGTTCTCCTGGGATGCGCAGAAAGCCATCTCAAACTATGTCAAGCATGGCGTTTCATTCGAGGAAGCCGCGACCGTGTTTAGCGATCCCGACGCCCTCGACTGGGCCGATCCGGGACATTCTGCGTCCGAGCAGCGCTCGAAGCGACTGGGAATTTCGCTTGCTGGGCGGGTGCTTTTGGTAATTTACACGCTGAGGAGGCCGAGACGTGGTCAGGAAGCGATTCGCATCATCAGCGCGCGGCAGGCGAGCCGCAAGGAACGGAAAGCCTATGCCCGATAGCCGCATCGACTTTTCGGATATTCCGGAATCAACCGGCGTGGAATTGAAGCGCGCTCGCCGTGTCGGCCGCCCCAAAAGCGGAAACGCCAAGCAGCTGATAGCGATCCGAATGGCCCCGCGCCTTCTTGCGCAGCTTCGCCGCCTCGCCGCCAAACAATCCAAGCCCTATCAAACGCTTATCCACGAACTCCTCGAACGCGCTACTCGCGCTGCCCGAAGAAAAGCTGCTTGACGCGATCCTGCCTCGTTGAATGGGAGACCTTGACCTTCTGGCCTCGCCGATGAACGGGACCTGATTTACGCTACGGCGGAGGAGGAGCGGCGGCCGGATTCGATCTGGCGTAGGACTTCGCGGAGCGCGGCGGCCAATTCGTCGTCGCTGACGTGGCTCTTGCGGAATTGAACGCGCAGATGGAAAGACTCGTCGTCCGATTTGTAATCGAAGAGGAAGGGTTGCGGGCGCGGCGCGGGTTCGGTCTCTTCCCTGCGGGCGCGGCGGGCTTCGTCGCGGGTGAGACCGCCGGTGGCGATGCGGTGCACCATTTCGTGCATCTTCTTTTCGTTGGGCTGGCGGGCGACCTGCAGGAGCAGGGACTTCGAAACGATTCCGTTTTCGACGCAGGCGCGGCGAACTTCTTCGGGAATCACGCGCAGGGACATCGATTCAGTAACCGAAGAGCGCGCGCGGCCGATTTTCTTGGAGATGTCGTCGTGCGTGTAGGCGAAATGGTCGGCGAGGCGCTGCAGGCCGTCGGCCTCTTCGAAGGGCGTGAGGTCCTTGCGCTGCAGGTTCTCGATGAGAGCGATCTCGAGCGTCTCGGCATCGTCGGCGATCTTTTCGATGCAGGGCAATTCGTGCAGGCCCGCGGCCTGCGAGGCGTGGTAGCGGCGCTCGCCTGAAATAATGTAAAAAGTGTCTTCGCGCGGGACGTAGCGCACCAGCAGCGGCTCGAGCACGCCTTTTTCGCGGATGGAATTCGAAAGCTCGGTAACGTCTCCAATAAACTTGCGCGGCTGATCCGGGTTGGGGCGGATCTTCTCGATCGGGATCATGCGCCCGACCGACGCGCCGCTGTAGCTGGTCAGCGTCTCCACATAATGCGCGTCATGCCGCATCTTGAGAGTGACGGGCAACCCGATCCTCTTCGACACGTTGTAATACCTCCTGGGCCAATTTCCTGTACTCTTCGGCGCCGGTAGACTTCGGCGCAAACGTAAAGATCGTCTCCTTGTAGGCGGGGCTCTCCTCCAGGCGAACGTTCTTGCTGATGCGCGTCTTGAAAAGTGCTTCTCCGAAAACCGAGCGAATCTGTTCGTGGGTGTCGCGGGAGATGTTGGTGCGCTTGTCGTAAAGCGTGATGACCACGCCGAGCACCTTTAGGTCCGGATTCGGGCGCGAACGGATGCGGCCGTAGGTTTCGAGCAGATCGTCGGTCCCCTCGATCGCGAAATAGGCGGCTTGAATGGGAACCAGCAGGTGCGTGGAGGCCACAAGCGCGTTGACCGTGAGAATGCCCAGCGCCGGGGGCGTGTCCATGACGATGTAGTCGTAGTCTTTCAGAATGGGAGTAAGCGCATCCTTGAGCTTGAAGGGGGCGTCGAATTGCCCGGAGAGCTGCTGTTCGAGGCGGGCCAACGCCAGCCGCGCGGGAGCCACGAATAGATTCGGGTCCTTCGTCGGGCGGATGACTTTCGCCATCGCGACCGGATGCTCGGCGAAAATGTCGTACATCGTGTCGGTCTGGATCTGGTCCGGATTGAAAAAGGAGATCGACGCGTTGGATTGCGGATCGAGGTCAATCAGAAGGGTTCTTTTTTTCTTCAGAGCGATAGCGGCTGCGAGGTTGATGGATGTCGTAGTCTTTCCGACGCCGCCCTTTTGATTGGCAACTGATAGGACGCAGGTCAAACCCTTGCCTCTCGCTCCCTGTACCACAGCCGGGCCAACATCTTGTATGTTAGACCCGTGCTCGTACTACAAGTACGCATACTGTACTGAGACTCCCGCCTTTACTGCAAGCAAAAAGTGGCCGGATCGCGACCGTTCATCGAGTGAGAGCGCGGCGGGATTAAAACAGGTCGCGCTTCCACCATAAAATGAGCCATGTTGACACTGAACGCCTGATCCTAAGACGCTGGCGGGATTCCGACCGCGAGCCATTCGCCCGGATGAATGCGGACCCTCGGGTCATGGAATTCTTTCCCGCCCTGCTGTCTCGCGGGGAGAGCGATGGATTGGCTGACCGGATCGAGGCGCACTTCGCCGAGCATGGCTTCGGGCTGTTCGCGGCGGAACTGCGGGCCCCTCGTGAGTTTATCGGTTACATTGGTCTGGCCGTACCGGCGTTTGAGGCGGCCTTCACTCCCTGCGTTGAAATCGGATGGCGGATCGCGGCGGACCAGTGGGGTCAAGGCCTCGCAACCGAGGGTGCGCGGGAAGTGTTACGGTTTGCATTCGGGGAATCGAAGCTGGACGCAGTAGTTTCCTTTACCGTGCCCAGCAATCGGAGGTCGCGACGTGTGATGGAGAAAATAGGAATGACCCAGGATCCACGCGACGATTTCGAACATCCCCATCTGCCGGAAGGCCATCCACTTCGGCGGCACGTTCTGCATCGACTGCGGCGTAGCGATTGGGTGGCGGGCGAAGGAAATCGGGAGATGCGTGATGCAAGGGACCTTTTGGCACCGATTTAAGAACGCGAGTTTGATCTCTTGTCTGGTGATCGCGGCGGCCGGATGGGGATATGTGATCTACAACGAACACCGCTCGAAGGAGCCGGTGGAAATCGTGAAGAAGCATTTTGTCTTTTATCCGGAGTATGCGCATGGGGTCTGGCGCGAGGGCGTGTGTTCGAACGCCGGTACGATCCAATGCCGGGACGTTACCTACACGATCCCGGTGAAGGCCTGCGGCACGATTACCTTCGATTGGCGCGTTTTCCCCGACGAAGACGGCGACGCGACCTGGACGTATCAGGGTCCAACTCCAAAGGTTGACGAGAGCAAGTATCCGCTCTACGCGGTGCTGAATGAGGATTCGCGCTTCATTGACTCGCCGGCGCTTGGAATGGCGCTGCCCAGGGCCTGCCAGGTGAAATAAAGCTTACCGGCCGCTATCCCGCCTTGCGCTTTCTATTGGAACCGGAAGGAGATGGCTTTCGATTCGCGCGCCCCGATGGTCACTGACTGATCCAGCTTGCCATACCTCTCATGCCAGGCCTCAATCGTATATGTGGCGGGCGGCAGGTTCCGCAATTCGAAATTCCCGGCGTTTGTGGTGACTGCGTAATCGGGATTCGCGAATACGAAGACGAACGCGCGCATCCACGGATGGACGTTGCACATGAAAGGAATGGCCAGTTCCGGCGTGGGGAACGAAACCCTCAACGGCGGGCTGCCCGCGCGCTGCGCTTTGTTCCATTCGCTGTTCGATTTCGGCGTGGCGTGGACGTTGTGAATGGTGGCGTCATCATTGTGAATCTCGAGAGGCTGGTTCGCCATCAGCGCCACAATGCGAGGGTCGTACGCGCAACCCTGCTGGTCGAGAACGGCGGCCTGCTTCGGCGCATCGAAGCGGTAGTTTTCCAGACCGCTTTTCACGAAGACTACGACGTTCGCGAGAGCGCCGTTCTCGCCTGTGACCACTTCGCGTGAGTTCGACGGGGAAGAATTTGCCTTCGCGCATGCTGGTTCCGAGCTCATGTCGATGGATTGCGGCGCGGGAGGCGCGCCGTCGAGAAGAGCGGAGCCGGTGATTGTCCCTGCTGTTGTGGAATCGACGGCGGCGCTCGGAGCTACATTTTGGGCAACGCGGGCGGGTTCTGCAGGCTGGCCTTTGCTGCAAGCGATGATTGCGACGCAGGCGGCCAGCACCACCGCATAAGCGGAACATCTTCTCAGAATACGGTTCCTCTTCGGCGAAACGGCGGCAGGTATTACCACCCGACGTGATGACCCGCGTTCTTCTCATCGAGCCACGCCTTGAGCGGCGCAAAATATTCGAGCATGGCCGTGGCATCCATCTCGGTCTCTCCGGTAAGCGCTTCGAGCGCTTCGGGCCAGGGACGGCTCTGCCCCATCTCGAGCATCCGGTTCAATTCCTCGCCGACGGCCTTGTTGTTGTAAATCGATCCGCGATGCAGCGGCCCGCGATACCCGGCGGCGCGGCACAACGCCCTGTGAAACTGAAATTGCAGAACCGCGGCGAGAAAGTAGCGGGCATAGGGTACGTTGCCCGCCACGTGATATTTCGCGCCGGGATCGAAGTCGGCTTCGGTGCGCTCGACAGGTGCCTCGACGCCCTGGTATTCGCGCCGCAGGTCCCACCACGCCCTGTTGTAGTTGGCCGGAGAAATCGCACCGGAGAAGACTCCCCAGCGCCATTTGTCGATCAGCAGTCCGAAGGGCAGAAATGCCACTTTATCGAGAGCGCGGATGAGCAGCAGGCCGATATCCGCGGCGGGCGGTGGCACCGATTCGAGCAATCCGATCTGATTCAGGTATTCCGGCGTGACGGAGAGGGCGATGGTGTCGCCGATAGCTTCGTGGAAGCCGTCGTTCGCGCTGTTGCGGAAGAGTGGAGTGAGATGGTCGTAAGCACGCTGGTAAAAGCTGTGCCCCAGTTCATGATGGATCGTGGAGAAATCCTCGGCGGTGGGCTCGATGCACATCTTGATGCGCAGGTCGCCTAGGTAATCGATATCCCAGGCGCTGGCGTGGCAGACCACGTCGCGGTCGCGCGGCCGCGTGAACATCGAGCGCTCCCAGAACGTTTGAGGCAGCGGCGCGAATCCCAGAGAAAGGAAGAATCGCTCGCCATACTGCACCATGCCGACCGGATCGATGTTGCGCGTCTTGATGATTTCGGTAAGGTCGTAGCCCGGGTCGGCGTTCTTCGGAGCGGCGAGCGGGTACACGTTGCCCCAGCTCTGCGCCCACATGTTGCCCAACAGGTGCGCGGGAATTGGCGCATCCTCCCGCACAATCGACGCGCCGTACTTGGCGGCGAGATTCCATCGCATGTAGGCGTGCAGCGATTCATAGAGCGGGCGCACCTGCTGCCATAAGCGGTCCACTTCCGCGGCGAACGCCTCGGGGGGCATATCGTAATTCGAGCGCCACATGGCGCCCACGTCGGCAAAGCCTGTTTCGCGCGCGCCCTGGTTGGCGAGCTCGACCATGCGCTCGTAACGAGCGCGCATCGGGCGGGCGAGCGCGTGCCAGCCTTCCCACAGGGCCAGCAGTTGGCGCGGATCGCGGCTCGTGGCAAGGATGTTCTCCATGTCGTTCAGGGAGAGGCATTCGCCGGAAGCGCCGTTGGGGCACCACTTGGCCCTGCCGTAGTCGCTCTGCAGCGACGCGGCAGTTTGCGAGAGCTCGGCGCCGAGGGCGGGATCGCGCGGTGCCGGGATGGTGACCGAGAGCTTGATCAGCTGGAGCTTGCGGTCCACGTCTTCGGCGAGATTATTGAGACCCTCGAAGCGGTGCGCCTGCGCGGCGAGTTCGGACGTGGCGGCTTTCACGGCTTCGTCCGCTTCGGCCGCCATTTCCTCGGTGTCCGGAGTGATGAAGGTTTCCTGCACCCACTGGGCGCGTTGCAGCTTGGTCCAGAGATCGAGCAGTCGGTTCTCGGCCGCCTCCACAAACTCGCGGGCTTCCGCCGGTGTGGCGCGGGCGGAAGGAATCTGCGCGACGGATCCGCTGGAGTGTCTTACGTTCATGCGGCGCAGACCTCCGCGGCGGCTGTGAGGGCACGGTCGATTCCCTCGCGGTTCACGTCGTGATGCGTCACCATGCGCACTGAGAATTTCGCCGTGGGGTTGCAAAGGATCTGGCCCTGGGCCAGCCCGGCGCAGAAATCGGCGGCGGTGCGGCCTGTGTCGCGCACGTCGAAGATCAAAATGTTGGTGACCACCTTCTGAGGATCGATCACGATCCCTTTGATGCGCGCCAGCCCGACGGCCAGATGCCGCGCGTTCGCGTGATCGCACGCCAAAAGCTTCGGCATTTCTTCGAGAGCCACCAGACCCGCCGCCGCAAGCACGCCCGCCTGCCGCATACCGCCGCCTAGCATCTTGCGCGCAATCCGTGCCCTCTCGATAAAATCGCGCGAGCCCACCAGCATCGAACCCACCGGGGCGCACAATCCTTTCGAGAGGCAGAACATTACGGAATCGAATTTGCGCGTAATTTCGGCGACGCTTCTGCCAAGCGCGGTGGCGGCGTTGAAGATGCGCGCGCCGTCCAGGTGGACGGGAATTCCCGCGGCATGGGCCTGATCGCAGATTTCGTCGGAAACTTCAGGCGGATAAACGCTGCCGCCGTGCATGTTGTGAGTGCTTTCGAGTTCGATCAAGCCGGTTTGCGAGCGGTAGTAGATTTTGGGGCGGATCAGCGGCTCAATCAGGTCCCAGGTCAGGATTCCATCGGGCGCCGGAGTGGTGCAAGGCAGGCACCCCGCGATCGCGGACATCGCCGCCATCTCATATTGATAAATGTGCGCGCGCTGCTCGCAGATCACTTCCATGCCCGGCCGCGCCCAGGTCTTGATCGCGATCAGGTTGCCCATCGAGCCCGACGGCACGAACAGCGCCGCCTCGCGCTCGAAAACCTCCGCGGCGCGCTCCTGCAGGCGGTTGATCGTGGGATCCTCGCCGTACACATCGTCGCCCACCTCGGCTTCGGCCATGGCCTTTCGCATGGCGGGAGTGGGGCGCGTGACGGTGTCACTGCGGAGATCGACAACGGGCAGGTTGGACGGATCGGACGCCATGAGCCTATTTTATCCCGCGTCCCGGAGAGAAAAAACTACGTATTCCCGGCGCGGGCTCACCGCCATTGCGGGATCCGAGTGATTGCCGGCCGCCAGCTTACGACTCATGCGCTGCCTTTTTTTCCTGTGACTCGCATTGCTTTTCGACGGCCGCCAGCAGGATGCACAGCGCGACCACC
>JBEKTG010000030.1:0-15191 GCA_049516275.1 Candidatus Acidiferrales bacterium | reverse complement strand
CCGGGCTCCAGCGCAGGAAGCGTAATGCGGTTGATTTCCTTGCGCGCCTCGAAATCGAACACGGAGAATCCGTTGAAGTTGGTCAACTGCATGATCAGCCATTTCGACGAGCCGTCCGGATTGGTGTACATCACCAGTGGGCGAACTCCCAGATCCATCGGCATCGTCCAGAGGATTTCATCCGTCTCGGCGTCGATGACCGTAAATTTCTTGTCCATGTGCGAGCCGGCAATCACGTACTTGCCGTCCGGCGTGACGTAAGCATTGTGCGTGAAGGTGCCCGTCGGGATCGTTTTCACGTCCTTCTGAGAAGCGGTGTCGATCACGTCCACTCCGCCTTTCCCGTTCATGATCGTGACGTACACCTTCTTCCCGTCGCGGCTGATCCCGATATTGTTCGGGTGCCCGCTCAAAGCGATCCGGTTGATCACTTTGCGGGTCTTCCATTCGACGATATCGAGCGTGTTGTCCGCCTCGGAGCTCACGTAAACGCGCGAGCCGTCCGGAGCCACGGCCACACCGTGGTTTACTTCGATGTCGGGAATGTTGCCCACCACCTTGTTGGTGACGGGGTCGATGATGGAAATATTATCTCCCGCAAAGTTCGTCTGAAGGATGCGCGGCTTGTTCGCGGCCGCGGTCCATGCCGCGATACTCAGGACGGCAATTCCGGTAGCCGTCACCCGCCGCAGAAATGCACTTGTGTGAAGCATGTTCGTCATCCTCCCAACGTAGAATAAATTCGTATCGAGTCCGATTGGAATTCTCAGCCCTTCGCGCCGAATACCCATGCCTTCAGGTTGAGCCATTCGGGATCCTGCTGCGAATTAAAGTGTTTGCCGCCGCTGTGGAAGCCGTCCCCGCCCGCTTCTTCCACGAGAGGATGACGCAGGAGCGGGCTCTTCAGGCTGCCCGGAATCACCACGCGGCTGTACTCCTGGAAATTCTTGCGCGAGGCTTCCTCGTCCCACATGGTAGCCCCGGGCGGCAGCATCACCAGGTGAGGATGCAGGCGCTCGTCGATCATATGGCAGGAAATGCAGCGCGCGTGCCCCGGCCGCTTGGCGAGAAAAATCGGCTGCACCTTCGTGCGAAAGTATTCAAAGTCAAGAACAGGCTTGGCGGAGTCCGCAGACGCCGCGGCGGCCGGCTGGGACGATCCCTCCGTCTGAGCAGGCGCGGGCTGCCCCATCAAGCCAATCAATGCTAGAACCCAACATGCAACTGCGTGCATGGATATGTCTCCTGGTGACGGCGATTAAGAGTTACGCACCATTACTTGCAAGCAAACGTTCGAGAGAATACTCCGGCAAGTTGTGTTTAGTCAATCGAAGTGCCGCGTCGCGTTTCTTTTCATTTGCTTCATTGCTTCATTTCCTTGCGAACCTCCAGCGGAGGTGGCGGAGGCATCTTCGCCATCTTTTCCTGATACTCCGGATACATCGTTTCCGCGCCCCCGCGGACCGCGTCCACCGGTATTCCCCATCGGGACGCGAACTCCGTCAAAAAGCGGTTTTCGCCGAGCGGATGATAGGCGACATAGCCTTCCGGGTGCGGGATATCCACGGCGGGAATGCAGGAAGTGTCCCGGAGATGCCGCCCCAGGGCGAGTATCCAGTTCGAGGTTCGGACGAACGGCTCCGTCATGTAAATGGGATCTTCCACGTCCGTGACGATGGTGAAAAAATCGCCGTGGCGGATGAAATACTCGATCATCGTGGACCGGTCGCTGCGCGGGACGCCGTTCCGGCGGATCTGGCCTTCCTTCAGATGCGTGGTGATCACCTTAAGCATGTCCGCTTCCCACTCGCCGGTGGAGAAACCCTGCCAGGTGTGGGGCGCGTTCTCCGATGGGTGCGGACGCCCGTCCATGTAGATGGTTCGTTCCGCGAGCCGGTACCTCGTGGTCATGCGCCAGTCCAGCACGCCCTGCGTGAACGGATCGACGTCCGGCCAGAGCCGGATATCTCCCCCTCCCCGCACCGCGTAATCGGGCGGATGCGGATCGCACTCGTGCTCCACCATCTCCAGTTTTTGCGCGTCCCACGAATCCGCCTTCATGCGCGCGGCGTCGTTGATCGGCATGGAGGTGTAGTCGCCGATTTCGGGCCCCGGAATACGCTCGGGCTCGTCCTCGTAAAACTTGCCGTCCCAGTAACCCGACAAATCGACCTGCGCGGATGCGGGTCGGCTGAAAATCCCTCCGAGAAATCCCCAGAACAGCAGAAGAAAGAAAGTGGAAGTCCTGAAAAAAATGACCTTAGGCATCGTCATGCTCTCGATGTGGCGGGAAAATACTTTCAAATTCATGGTTTCTTTTTCGGCCGTTGCCCGGGACATAGTATCCGCGGTCGCCCGATTCTGCCAGCAGAGTTTTGGGCGCGCGGCGCGAAACGGGACGTTGAAAACGGCAGGCTTTCGCATATACTCCGCCGGTGACCAACAGAAGCCCATCAGCATTTTCACCCATGGCGAGCTTCGGAAAGTGCGTGCGCGCCGCCTCGGTAGTCGCCGCAATAGTGGCCTTCCTGCTTTCGCCCAGTGGAAGCGCCGCGAAGTCGGGCGCGAAAGACTACTTTGTCTATGTCGGCACTTATACGGCCACAGCCAGCAAGGGTATCTACGGATATCGCTTCTCGCCAGCCACTGGCGATGTCACCCCGCTGGGCCTGGTCGCGGAGACCGTGAATCCCTCGTGGCTGGTGGTAACCCCCGACCAGCGTTATCTTTACTCGACCAACGAGCACCCCGGCGGCACAGACCCCGGCAACACAGTCAGCGCCTACGCCATCGACCGCAAAACTGGCAAGCTGAAGTTTCTAAACAAAGTTTCGTCCAAAGGCATTGGTCCGTGCCACTTAGCCCTCGATCGCACGGGTAAAATATTGATTGCGGCGAATTTCGGCAGCGGGAGCATCGCAACGTTTCTCATTGGGCACGATGGGCGCCTCGGGGAAGCGGCGGGCTTCATGCAGGATCATGGATCGAGCACCGATCCGGTGCGGCAGGGTGGACCGCACGCCCACGGCACAGTCGCTTCTCCCGACAACCGCTACGTGTTGGTCGCTGATCTGGGCGCTGACCGCATCTTCGCCTACCCCTTGAATCATTCGACGGGCGCGCTGGAGCCGAACGACACGCCGGCGGCGGTCCTCCCGCCCGGGCGAGCTCCGCGGCACATGTTTTTTCATCCCAATGGCAGGTTTATGTACATGGTCAGCGACAAAGGGGTCACCACTTTTACGTACGACGCCGCTCAAGGGACGCTCATGGAAGTACAAACGCTCCCGTTGCCGGAAGGCTCCGAGGGGCAGAGCACATATTCAGAGGTGCAGGTAGATCGCACGGGAAGATTTGCTTATGACGCAAACCGGAAAGATGCCAGCGTCGGCGTGTTCGCCGTGGATGCAAGTACCGGCATGCTGACGACGATTCAGCGCATCCCGACAGGCGGGAGAACGCCGCGCAGTTTCTCGCTCGATCCCTCCGGCGCGTTTCTATTCTCGGCTAACGAAGGCTCCGGCACCGTGACGGTCTTCCGCGTGGATGCAACAACGGGCAAGTTGACCCCTCTGAGCCAGGTCCTGAAGGATGTTCCCGACGCCACCTGCGTGGCGTTCGCCTCGTCCAAGGACTAACTGGCCCAGCCTGCTGCGAAGGTGTCAAAGCAAGAAAGCCGATTATTTGGCTAGGGGATCGGGGCGAACCTGGAAGTGCACTATCTGGCTGGTGGTTCCTTTCCCGCCTTCGATGTGCCAGACTACGCGCTCGTTATTTCCTGCCCAGACTCCGCGGCCTTTCCATCCGCCCGCGGGATCGTCAATGCGGCCGTCCATCGAGCGGGTGTAGAGGCCCATTGGGTATGGCACACGCAGGGTTACGAATTTTTTCTGATCGGGAAGAAACGCTATCAGAGAATCGGAATCGGTGCCGTCGATGATGGGGATGTCGCGGCCGAGGCCGAGGGTGTTTTCGCGGTCCACCCAGCCTAGATAGAAATAATCCGCTCTTACATCGGTGCCTTTGAATAGCGGGCCGGGCACTGGATAGAGAGTCCAGCCTTCCGGGCAGTGCTGGCCTGTGGCGGTGGGTCCGTTGAGCACTTTGCATTTACTGCGATCGAAGCGGCCTAGCTGGGCGCTGCCTCCCAGCGCCACCCACACTATGCCTTTGCTATCGACCTCTACTCCCTGCGTGTTGAAGCCTTCCACACCGGGAGCTTTGGGATTGTTGAATGGCGGCTCATAGACTTCCGTGGTGCATGTGGCGGGAGGATTCGCGCCCATCGCGTAGCGGATGATTTTGCCGGGGACCGAAGCCTTGGGGCCTCCGTTTACGCCGCCTACCGCCCAGAAGCTTCCGTCAACCGGGTTCACGCCCACGCCGTAACTTTGACCTCCGCTAATCAGACGATCGAGCTTCGGATCGGGGGGCTGGTCGGGCGTGGTGTACGGGCCGGTTTTTCCATCGCCGTTGTAATCGATCACGCCGGGGCACCATCCCAGAGCCTTCTGCACATCGTGAGTGTCGTCCCATACGCGCGTGTTGAACCAGCTGAAGCCGCCGCTCGATAATCCGAGGCCCATGTAGAGGGTTTCGTCCTTGTCTCCGGCAAAGGCAGAGTGCCCTCCGCCGCAGGTATCGATGGCGGTCTGCTGGCCTGTTTTGGGGTCATACACAACCAAGCCCCTGCCTTCGACGCCGTTCTTGAATGCAAAATTCTTTGCATAGGGATTGTCGGCGCCGGCGCGGCAGAATTCGGGGACGTCCGCGCGCGTGGTGGCGTGATACCAGACGCGGCCCTTGCCATCCATCTTGGGCTCGCTCGCGGTCTTGATGTCGTGCCAGACGGCCTCGTCACCCCAGTAGGGAGACGGTGCGTCGTTTTGCGGCCATGACCAGGGACGCAGCCGCGGGGTATCTTCCGGATGGGTCATAGGAGCGGGCATATTGCCCTTCCGGAACTCCGCCGGGACCAGATACTCGAGCCTGTCCTGAGAATAGTCCGCGCCGTAGATGGCGCCGTAGGCGTTTACGGTGGGATCCCACTGATATGAGGCGACAATGTCGTGAACGAAGGCCCTGTCGGAGGCGTAATCCCATATCGAGAGCACCACATTGCGCTCGATACCCTGAGGGCGGGGCGGAATAGGCGGCACTTCGCCGGCGGCGATCCGGTCCGTCCAGCTCGCGAACATGGCCAGTCCCTGGTAGTGGCCCATGCGCGCGTCGATTGCGGCTAGCATCCGGCCGCCCGTCTGGCCGGATTTGACGCGGCGCTCCCACGCCAGAGAACTGGAATCGAAATTGCCGAGATTGGCGGGCATTTCGCGCGTGGCCTTGTCGCCCATCTGGTGGCAATCCTCGCAGACCCTTTTCACGTTGTAGACAAACTCGGCGCGATTGGAAACTTCCTGGCCGTTCTGCACTTCCTCCTGAGTGAGCCCGGGAATGGTTTCCCTTCCGGCGCGCTCTCCGCAACCCTGTGCTCCCTGGCGGCAATCGGCGTAGAGATTGGCATGATCGGCGGCAGGAGGAGGGGAGATCTTCATCGGAAAGGCGCTCTTGGGCGGAAGCTGCAAGAGCGAATACCAGTAATCGGCCGGGTAAAATTGCGCCGCGGCGCCGGCGTTCGGCGCGACGACCGCCTTGAGCGCGAGCGTCTTCCCGGGCGTGGCATCCACCGGCGGCGAGTCCACCAGTCCGTAGCCGCGCACCCAGACTTTGTAATTTGCTTTGGGCAATTCCGGCAGGAGGTAGCGACCCGCGTCGTCTGTGACGACGATCTTGCGAAACTTCACCTGAAAATCGCTGGTCTCCGCGATGACCCACACACCGGCTTCGTGGCCCTTCGAGCTGGTTACCACGCCGCCGATGTCGCCGGCGCTCACCGGCACCTTGCCTGCTTCCATCTGCGCCGCTGCTGTGGCCGCTGCCGATGCGGCCTCGATGTGGGTGATCGCGGCGAAGAGAATCGATGCAGCGATCAAATATCCAACGATGAGTTTCATGGCAGGTCACCCCCTGTCGCTACGCAGGCTCGAACCATAATGCCGCCGGTGGAAAAGAACAAGCGCAAAGGTGATTTGGAGCGCTCGAGCAAGCCGTTAAAAAGGCTCTAATCAACTAGCCGACTCAGATCCCACATTGTCGACGGAAGAACCTCCCAAGTCTCCAAACTACGAAAACAAATCGCGATAGCGACACCCCTTGCAAATCCGTTCATCCGATCGTTGCAAGGCTGGTATCATGGAGGCAATGGAGTATTGAGCGATGAATATCAATCTGACGCCTGAGCAGGAAGAAATCATCAAGGACGAGTTGAAGTCCGGCCACTTCCGAAGCGTTGAGGAAGTGATCGGCGAAGCTCTGCAAGTTCTGCGCGAGAAGGAGCAATCTTCAACTGCCGGTGCGCCTAACCGAGCGCAGCGAGAAGCCGTTCGCGAAATGCTTGCCTTTGTTGAGAAGAACCACGTGCGACTGGAAGGCGTCTCGGTCAAGGAATTGATTCACGAGGGCCACCGTCTTTGAGCGATTTCGTGCTGGACGCGTCTCTCACGCTCCAGTGGTTTCTGGAAGACGAAGCGGATCGGAAATACAGCCTGGCCGTCCTTGCAAGCCTCTCCGAAAAACGCGCCCTCGTTCCGCTCCTGTTTTTCTATGAAGTCGGCAACGGCCTGGTCATGGCCTGTCGCCGCAAGCGGATCAACGTTGATCAGATTGACGGCTTCTCAACGCGATTGAAGAGCCTTCCCATCGATTCCGCGCAGCAAACACCGTCCGAGATTCTCGAACTACCAGCAATGTTTGCGCAAGCCCGCGGCCTCACGAATTATGATGCGGCCTACCTGGCCCTGGCCCTCCGCTCCAAGCTTCCGCTGGCAACGACTGACGGCGCACTTCGCAGGACAGCTGCCTCCGAAAGCGTGGATCTTGTCGCTGTCTAGCATCCATTCGTGTCTAGTTCGTTCCCCTTCCGTACCCCAATGGCCCTTGCAAACAGATTTGCTCATGGTATCGTACCCCCGGAAAAACAATAAGCGGGGACCACATGACGCAAAGCCTTCGAAATCGGCCGACTCCGATGAGAGTGCGGAGAGCTAAAGGCGGACGGAGCCGGGGAATCAATTTCTGCGCGGTGGCGGGAATCCTGCTGCTCGCTGCTCTTGCGGCCATCACTCCCGAAATCAACGCGCAGTCGAGCGGCAATACTTCTGAATGGCCGACCTACGGGGCAGACCTCGCTAATACACGGTATCGGCCTTTTGACCAGATCAATGCCTCCAACTTCAACAACATGGAAGTTGCGTGGATATTCAAGACCGATAATCTCGGCCCCAAGCCGGAATACAAACTGGAAGGAACTCCGCTGATGATCGGCGGAGTGCTGTATGCCACCGCTGGAACGCGGCGGGCGGTCGTGGCTCTCGATGCAGCCACTGGCGAGCTGCTATGGATGCACAGCGAAAATGAAGGCGAGCGGGCGCAAGTGGCCGCACGAAAGCTCTCGGGGCGCGGCCTGGCTTACTGGAGCAATGGCGCCGAGTCTCGCGTCATCTACGTGACCACCGGGTACCGGCTGATTTCCCTGAACGCGAAAACGGGCATTCCCGATCCAAGTTTTGGCGAGAACGGAGCTGTGGACCTCAAGGTGGGCGTCCAGGTCGGCACGGGCCAGCAGATCGATCTGGTAAAGGGAGAGATCGGGCTGCATGCCACCCCGATCGTGGCGAAGGACGAGGTCATCGTGGGATCGGCCTTCAGCGAAGGCTTTGCGCCCAAGACGCATAACAACTCGAAAGGCTTGGTGCGGGCATTCGACGTGCGAACCGGCAAGCTGATCTGGACTTTCCGCACCATCCCCAAACCCGGCGAATTTGGCAACGAGACCTGGCTGGACGGCTCCTGGGCCACTAACGGAAACACCGGCGTGTGGGCGCAGATTTCGGTGGATGAAGATCTCGGCATCGCTTACCTACCGGTAGAGCTGCCCACCGCAGACCACTACGGCGGCCATCGTCCCGGGAATGGATTGTTCGGGGAATCGCTGGTTGCCGTCGACCTCAAGACCGGGCAGAGGAAATGGCACTACCAGCTGGTGCATCACGGATTGTGGGACATGGACATCCCAGCGGCGCCCATACTGGCCGACATCAACGTGGACGGGCGGACGATCAAGGCCGTTGCACAGCCCACCAAGCAGGGAATTCTCTACGTCTTCGACCGCGTGACCGGCAAGCCGGTGTGGCCGATCGAAGAAAAGCCGGTTGAAAAAGGCACCGTGCCCGGCGAGTGGTATTCGCCGACGCAACCGATGCCCACCAGGCCGAAACCCTACGTACGCAACGGCGTCACGGCGGATGAGTTCATCGACTTCACGCCCGAACTTCACAGCCAGGCTCTGCAGGCTGCCGAACACTACAAGATGGGCCCGATCTTCACGCCGCCGGTGGTCTCGACTCCGGGGCAAATCGGCACGCTTACGCTGGCCACCAACGCCGGGGGAACAGTGTGGGCAGGAGGATCGTACGATCCCGAAACGCACGTTTTTTATATTCAGGCCTGCGACGCCTGCCTGGGCGTAGCGGGCCTCGTGCAGCCCAAGCCGGAAGTTTCGGACAATAACTACGTCTTGCACGAAGGAGGCGGCGGGGTGTCGGTGCAGGGATTGCCGATGATCAAGCCTCCCTATGGGACGATCAGCGCGATCGATCTGGACACCGGCGAATACCTGTGGCAGGTGGCGCACGGCGAGACACCGGACGCGGTGCGCAACAACCCGGCGCTCAAAGGACTCACGATTCCGCGCACCGGCCAGGCCCGCAGCGTCGGCACACTGGTGACGAAAACGCTGGTGATTTCGGGCGATCCGCTGTTCACCACCACTCCCGCGCACGGGCTCGGCGCGACACTCCACGCCTACGACAAGGTAACCGGCAAGGAAGTCGGCGCCGTCTATATACCTGCACCGCAGAGCGGATCTCCGATGACGTACATGCTCAACGGGAAACAGTACATCGTGCTGGCAATCGGGGGCGGAACGTTTCCGGGCGCCTATATTGCGTTCCGGCTTCCAAACAACTGAGCCGGGGCGAGAGGGCTTGCACGGCAGGGCTTAACAAAAGCATCTTCAGGTATCATCGACAACTATCATCGATATCAATCGACATCTAGCGACCAGAACGAGGAATGAATGACTGAAAACCGGAATCGGCACCTTGTTGCTAAGCACGCTGGGAGTGCGCCGCGTAGGATGCGCGGGCGCGTCGAAGTTTGTGCCTTGGCAGCGCTGTTTCTTCTCGTGGCTGTTACCGCACTGGCGCCGAAAATCAAGGCGCAATCGAACAACAAGGCGACCAACAAGGATTTCGAGTGGCCTACTTACAGCGCGGATCTGGCCGGCACACGTTACCGGCCGCTCGATCAGATCGATGCGTCGAACTTCAACAAGCTGGAGGTTGCCTGGACGTTCAAGACCGACAATCTTGGACCGATACCGGAGTTCCGGCTCGAGGGAACACCGCTCATGGTGGGAGGAGTTGTGTACGCCACGGCCGGCACGCGGAAGGCTGTTGTCGCGCTCGATGCCACCACCGGCGAACTGCTGTGGATGCACAGCATCAATGAAGGCGAACGGGCGGCCGTCGCGCCGCGGCGCCTTTCGGGACGCGGATTGGCCTACTGGAGCAACGGCAAAGAAGCGCGGGTGCTGTATGTGACGATCGGCTACCGGCTGGTTTCTCTCGACGCCAAGACCGGCATTCCCGATCCGGCCTTCGGCGAAAACGGAGTGCTGGACCTGAAGGTGGGCGTCGAATACGGCGCGGGCCAGCAGATCGACCTGGAAAAAGGCGAGATCGCTTTGCACGCCGCGCCCGTGGTGGTGAAAGACGAAATCCTGGTGGGGTCGGCATTTGAAGGCGGCAACCATCCGAAGACCCATACCAACACCAAGGGCCTCGCTCGCGCTTTCGATGTGCGGACCGGCAAGATGCTCTGGGCTTTTCGTACGATTCCGAAGCCCGGAGAGTTCGGCAACGATACGTGGCTCGATGGCTCCTGGGACAAGAACGGGAACACCGGCGTCTGGGCGCAGATATCCGTAGATGAGGAACTCAACCTTGCGTATCTGCCCGTAGAAATGCCTACGGGAGATCACTACGGAGGCCACCGGCCCGGCAATGGATTGTTCGGCGACTCGCTCGTTGCCGTCGATCTAAAGACGGGCGAGCGGAAGTGGTACTACCAGCTGATCCATCACGGATTGTGGGACATGGATATCCCGGCGGCGCCGGTGCTTGCGGACATTACGGTGAATGGCCGCACCATCAAAGCGCTCGCGCAGCCGACGAAACAGGGAATCCTGTACGTATTTGACCGCACGAATGGCAAACCGGTGTGGCCGTTTGAGGAGAAGCCCGTCGAGAAAGGTACGGTGCCGGGTGAGTGGTATTCGCCCACGCAGCCGATACCTACCAAGCCGAAGCAGTATGCGCGCAATGGGGTGATGGTCGATGACCTGATCGACTTCACGCCCGAACTTCGCGCCCAGGCCTTGCAGATCAGCGAACATTACAAGTTCGGGTCGGTATTTACACCACCCGTTGTGAACAACGGCGACCAGCTCGGGACGCTCACGCTGGGCACCAGCCACGGCGGCACCGACTGGCCGGGAGGGTCGTACGATCCCGAGACCCACATCTTCTACGTGCAGGCCTGCAACGCCTGCTTGAGGGTGAAGGGACTTATTCCTCCAAAGCCCGGCACATCGGACATGAACTACGTGGTAGACATGGGCCGCATCAACGCCATCAGCAGGCTGCCGGTGCAAGGCTTGCCGTTGATCAAGCCGCCCTACGGGACGATCACCGCGATCAATCTGGATACGGGCGAATTCGTGTGGCAGATTCCCCACGGTACAACTCCGGATGAGATCCGTAATAGCCCTGTGCTCAAGGGGCTCGACATTCCGCCCACCGGCCAGGCAGACATCGCCGGCACGCTGGTGACGAAAACTCTGGTGATCTGCGGCGACCCCAACGAGGTGACAATCCCCTCGCACGGGAAAGGCGCGATGCTGCACGCCTACGACAAAGCAACCGGCAAGGAAGTGGGCGCTGTGTTCATGCCCGCGCCGCAGGTGGGATCGCCGATGACCTATATGGCCAATGGGCGGCAGTACATTGTCATTGGGATCAGCGGCGACACTGCCAGCGAGTACATCGCTTACCGGCTGCCGAAAGAGTGACGTTCAGTTTTCGCGATTGAGCTGCGGTCCGGTGCCGGGGATATCGCTGCCTCGGCCCTCTTCTAGTTCGCTGCAAATTTTGGCCAGCACGTCAGAGACGGACTTGGCATATTCGCCGGCTACGGCCTTTAGGTTGGCGAGGTTTTGCGGGTCCACGTCGTCCATCTCGCTCGAAGCGTCCTGCAAGTGAGGGATCTGGAGGCGGTAGTAGACGCATCCCGGCAGAGCCGCGAGTTCGTAATCGACTGCCTCTGAAACGCTATCCATTAGAACTGGTACGATCTGCTTCGCCCATCCGAGCAAGCCCCAGCCTTTTGCCTGCGCGTATGTAATTTGATCCTGCCGGTCGCCTGTGCCGACCGAAACCACCACGATCCGCTGTGCTTCGGGGTACAAGTATCTCGCCTCGGCGTAAGCGGCCATCGAGGGATTGTTGACAAAGACTCCGCCGTCCACCAGGGCGTAGTCCTGATTGCCTCTGACCAGATGCAGAGGCGGGAAGAAGGTGGGCGCGGCGGACGTGGCCCGGGCGACGTCGGCTACCTTCCAGTTGTAAGAGGCATCTCCGGCGATGCGGTGGCTCTTGAAGAAAAAAGGAAGCTGGCTTTGCAAGTCATAGCTGGAAATCAACAGAGGCGTGAGAGCGGACTGAAACTCGGTATCCTGAAAAAACCGGGCGAGGGTTGCTTCCAAGGTATCCGGCGAATATTTGGGCCCGACGACCTGCAGTTCGGTCGTAAAAGGATTTTTCTTGAAAATCGCCGGGCCATTCTCCACATACATATCCACGAGATCAGAGGGGGAATACGGGCCGCCATCTTTGCAGCGCGTGCCTATCCCCAACGCGATAATGCCGCCGGTGGAGGTGCCCGCGATCAGGTCGAAAGCGGTATAGAGAGGAGCGGCCAGCCGGCTTTGCAATTCAGCGAGGATTACCGCGGGAATGATGCCGCGGATGCCGCCGCCATCGATGGCGAGAACCTTGATGCTTTTCACGTCGCGATCCTCCGTGTGCCGCGCCGGGAATGGCGGGCTACCATCAGGCGGTGGCGGGCGGATGCGCCTGGCGAATAAAGGCGAGCGTGTTGCGGACGCATTCGTCCGCATTCGCGACGGCTATGTGGTAGGCGTCGCTGGTGAGCACGAGCAATCGTGAATTGGGAATTCTCGGCTGGTAGCGCAGCACGGTTTCGACCGATTGCAGGACGCTGCGGTCACTCGTGATCACCAGCGTGGGCGCTTTGATGTTGGGCAGAACATTGTCGAGATCGATCTTGGCCAGCACTTTCTGGATATTGACTCGGGTGTCCTTGCTTACGGCCGCCGTCAAATTGTTGAAGTATTCGATCTCCTCGGGGCTGGCGTTGGAACCCAGCCGCTGACTCTGCGGCGCGTGTTCGAATTTGGGATCCACCGGCGCGAACGGGCCGCTCGCGAGCACGAGAGAGCGGGTCTTCTGTGGATAGGACGCTGCGAACTGCATCGCGATGACGCCTCCGGTTTTCGCGCCGACGATATGCGCGGAGGGAACTCCCACTTTGTCGAGGAAATTTGCGAGTACCGTGGCGAGATTCTCGAGCGTCCAGTCGAAGTCGGCGGGCGCGGTGGACTTGCCGAATCCCGGCAGGTCCGGGCGGAAGACGCGATAGTGCCGCGCCATTCCCGGCACCCATCCGAACCAGACTTCCCCCGATTCGAGATTTCCGTGAATGAGAAGCGCCGCTTCCGGGTTGACCCATGGCGCACCGAGCCAGTCTTCCCTGTAATGCAATTGCAAGCCGGGGCTCAACGCAACTGTGGGCGCGGCGCTTTGCTCCGCGCTATCGGAATCGGAGGAGGCCCGAGTCTCCTGCGCGCCCGCCATGCCGGAAATGCCCAACGCGGCGGCCGTGCGATAGCTGAGCTGGAGCAACCCTCTGCGTGAAATTGGTTCGGCCATTGCTGTTCCTCCTGAAATCTTTCACCTTGGCCCATTCAGCGAACAATCAGAGAAAACCGCAACATTCGCCATGCGTCCCGAGGACAGGCGCAGGCCACGATCCCGCGCAGGGCACCTTTTCGGCGCCCATCGTCGCACACTCGGCGCACGAATTTCAAAAAAATCCACGGCAACTTTGCCGCGGTTGCTTTCGGTGAGGGAACGCGTGTGTTAGACTCCGCGAAGCAGTCCTGCAAGAAAACTTTTTGCCGCGCGACTGCCGATCGGTGGAACTTCGGGCTCTGTGCAACGATTCCCCGCGAACCCCGCCAGGCCCGGAAGGGAGCAACGGTAACGGGTCAGTCTCGTGTGCCGCGGAGTACCCGAAGTTCCTCTTATCGTTTTATCGTTTGCGCGGCACATACAACGAAAGACAAATGCGAAAACAGAAGCAGAAAACGACGGGCGCGAGCGGAAACAGAGCCGGGCGCCTCGCGACGCTGGCTATTTCCCGATGAGCTATAAGGTGATCGCGCGGAAGTACCGGCCGCAGACGTTTGCCGATCTCGTCGGGCAGCAGCACGTGACGAAAACGCTGGCGAACGCGATCAACTCGAATCGTGTGGCGCACGCGTACATTTTTTCGGGCGTTCGCGGCGTGGGCAAGACCACGACGGCGAGAATTCTCGCCAAGGCGCTCAACTGCATGAAGGGACCAACCGCCGAGCCGGACAACACCTGCGACGCGTGCCGGGAAATTGCCGCCGGAACTTCGCTCGACGTGCTCGAGATCGACGCGGCATCGAATCGCGGAATCGACCAGATCCGCGAATTACGCGAGATGGTGCGCTATGCGCCCGCGTCGAGCCGCTACAAAGTGGTGATCCTCGACGAGGCGCACCAACTGACCGATGAAGCCTCGAACGCCCTGCTGAAAACCCTCGAAGAACCGCCCGAGCGGGTGGTGTTCATTCTGGCTACGACGCGTTCGGAAGATCTGGTTGAGACGATCAAATCTCGCGCGCAGCTTTTTCAGTTTCGCGCGCTGACGTTCCAGGAAATTGCCGGTGAGATCGAACGCGTGTCGAAAGCGGAAAATCTGCCGATCGATTCCGGCGCGGTCGCGGTGTTGGCCCGCGCGGCGGAAGGCAGCCTGCGAGACGGGCTCTCGCTGCTCGAACAAGCTATCGCATACAGCGGCGACGCGATCACCGATACGCAAGTGCGGGAACTGCTGGGCGTGGTCGCCGAAAGCGTGCTGGATGAACTCGTCGACGCCATTGCGGCGCAATCGGCGGAGCGGGCGCTGGGGCTCGTACACCGGCTGATTGCAGACGGCCAAAACCTGCAGCGCGCAATTCGGCGAGGAAGACCTGACACGGTTCTTCAATATTCTGATGGCGACCGACGACGAACTTCGCCGCAAGCCCGATCCGCGGCTGCACCTGGAACTTGGCCTGCTGAAGCTCATCAATGCGCAGAGGCTTGCGCCGCTCGAGGAAATCGTCGCGGAGATGCGAGGCGGCGTGAGCGAAGCAACGCGAGCCGTGAGGCCAGCCGTGCCACCGGCGCGCGCGATTCCTGCGACACAACCTGTGACATCCACCACCGCGCCTTCCGTATCGCCATTTGGCGGCCCGCGCTCGACCTTCGCTTCGTCCGTCGCGGAGACGTCAGGCAGCGGCGCGGCTGCACGCATGGCGCCGGAGCCAAATGCATCTGTTGCTCCGGCAACCACAGCACCGCCGGCCGTCGCAGCCCCTGTTGCACCAAAGCAATCGCTCAGCAGTTCGGTAAATAATTCCGCGGCAGCAACGACAGCTCCTGTAAGAGAACTTTCCGCACCGATATCGTCAATGCCGGTGCCCGCTTCCCCGCCGCGGGTGGTGGCGCGCGTGGCGGAGGAATCGACGAACGGATTATTGGCCGTGCAAGTGGACGCGATCAAAGCAGCGCTACAGGGACAAAAATTCCTCTGGTCGATGGTGGAGCACGCGACCCGATGGGAAATCGAAGGCGGCGAGC
>JBEKTG010000029.1:0-15008 GCA_049516275.1 Candidatus Acidiferrales bacterium | reverse complement strand
CCCTCGGTGTTGTTCTTCAAATAGTCCGGAAGGGATACACCGCTGTATACGTCCGGATTTTGGCGAGCCGGGGAGCCGAGCGGCAAGTATTCCCAGTCGGCGAAAAGCGTCGGGTTGGGGCGCAGGCCTTGGGTGACCTCTTCGGCCTCGCTCTGCTGGACGGTTGTTCGCATGGCGATCAACAGGTGGTTGTGCTGGAGCGCCATCTGGATGGCTTCGTCGAGAGTGATCCGGCGTGGCCCTTGTCCGTGAGCGACTAAGGCGAGCGTCAACACTGCCGTGGCGGCGGCAAAAATCCCGCGCCGCAGTATTCCCGAATTCTTGCAATTATGCTTCAAAGGCCGCCTCCGGTTCGGGGAGTGTGTCGCCGTCTCGGGCGATCCAGACGTACAAGGTTGGCAGGAGGAAGATGCTCAGAACCAGATCGGAGATAAGGCCGCCGACGATGACGATAGCGAAAGGCCGCTGCGAGTCCGACCCGATGGCATGGGACATCGCGGCCGGCAACAAGCCGAAAGTGGCCACGAGCATGGTCATCATGATGGGACGCAACCTGAGGATGGCTCCTTCGACGGCGGCATCCGGAATCGTGTATCCCCGAGAGCGAAGCTGATTGATGTACTCGAGCATGATGACACCCGTCTGCACCGACACGCCGAAGAGCGCCAGAAACCCTACGCCGGAAGAAACGCTGAAAAACGTGTGGGTGATCAGGAGCGCCGCCAAGCCACCGACACGGGCCATCGCCACGTT
Organism: Candidatus Acidiferrales bacterium; assembly: GCA_049516275.1. Classification (GTDB taxonomy): domain Bacteria; phylum Acidobacteriota; class Terriglobia; order Acidiferrales; family UBA7541; genus Palsa-295. The sequence continues at coordinate 14,255 of JBEKTG010000029.1, read as the reverse complement.
GGCAAGAATCAGAAGCGCCCACTTGAACGAGCGAAACATCGTATACAGAATCACGAAGATCAACAGAATGGTGAGCGGCACGATGAAAAGGAGCCTCGCTTCGGCGCGCTTCTCGCTCTCATACTCTCCCGACCACTGAATGTGGTACCCGCGCGGGAGTTGCACCTGCTTGTCTACCTTGTTGATGGCTTCGGTAACGGTTGTTCCAAGATCGCGGTCCCGGACTTCGAAGCGAATCGCGACGTAACGGGAGTTGGCTTCGCGGTAGATGTCGTACGCACCGTCCCTGATTTGCACTTTGGCAAGCTGTGCCAAGGAGACCCGCTCTCCGGACGGAGAAAGCAAGCGAATGTTCTGGATCGCTTCCTTCGTATCCCGGTAGGGCTGCTGGTAGCGCACCGTTAAGTCATAGACCTCTTCTCCCCTTAGAACCTGGGTGACCGCGTTCCCACCGACGGCTGTCTGAATGGCGTCCTGGACATCGGCCACGTTGATGCCAAAACGGGCGGCCGCCTGGCGGTCAACAGTCACGTTGAGGTTGGGCTGGCCCGTATCGCGAAGAAGCCCCAGATCCTTGACACCAGCGATGTGGGACATCACCTCTTTCATCTGTTCGCCTTTATCCTCGAGAACGTCGAGGTCAGGGCCATACAGCTTGGCGGCCAGGCCGCCCTTCGTTCCGGTCATCGTCTCGTCGACGTTATCCTCAATGGGCTGCGAGAAATTCCAGAAAACGCCGGGGGACTTTGAGACCTCGCGGTTCATGGCCGCGATGAGCGCGTCTTTGTCTTTGTGAAAGACGGGCCGCCACTGGTCCTTCGGCTTCAAGTCGACGAAATACTCGGTATTTCCGAATCCGCCTGTGTCCGTTCCGTCATCAGGCGCCCCCGTCTGCGACACCACCTGGGTCACTTCCGGGAATGAAGCGAATATAAGGCGATTCTTCGCGGCGAAACGCGTGCCCTCCGTGTAGCCGGTGCTGTTGGAAAGCGATCCACGCGCCCAGATGGCGCCCTCGTCCAGATGCGGCAGGAACTCCGCGCCGATGATTCCGCTGAAGGTCAGAAAAAGCGCGATGGCCAGCGAGGCAACGCCCACGCCGAGAGTGAATACTCGGTGCTCAATGGCCCAGCGGAGAGATCTCCGGTATCGGTCGGTGAGAAAAACCATCACCGGGTTTCTCCATTCGGTGACGCCACTGCGGAAAAGCAAACTCGCCAGCACGGGCGCGATCAGAATGGCGAAAGTCATGGCGCCCAGCAGCGCGAATGCAACAGTCCAGGCCATGGGCCTGAAGAGGCGGCCCTCTACGCGCTGCAGGGTGAAGATGGGCATATAGGCCGTAATGATGATGGCAATAGCGAAGAACACGGGCCGCTGCACCTCGTGGCACGCCTCGCGAATCATCTCATTGGGTGTCTTGACGATGGCGGTGCTTTGATGTCCGGTTCTCGCATCCGATCGAGAGGTATCCGGCCGATGGCCCAGATGGCGGATGATGTTTTCCACCATCACCACGGCGCCGTCCACGACCATCCCAAAATCGAGCGCGCCGAGGGAAAGAAGGTTGGCGGGGATATGGCGCAGATCGAGACAAATGGACGCAAAGAGCAGCGCAAAGGGAATCGTGAGGGCGACGATGATCGCTCCGCGAATATTGCCTAAAAACATCAGCAGAATCACCGTCACCAGGATCATGCCCTCGCCGAGATTGTCCATCACGGTATGCAGGGTGTAGTGCAGCAGGTCGCTGCGGTCCAGCATGGGAACCACCGTCACACCAACGGGCAGAATCTTGGTATTGAGTTCCTCTACCTTTTTGTGAATTGCGTCTAGCGTCGGCCCTTCCTCCGCGCCCTTGAGCATCAGCACGCTGCCTTGGATCACATCGTCCTCGTCGACGATGACGCCATCGGGGCGGTGCGTGGCTTTGGCCATGTGTCCCAGCCGAATTCTGGGGCCCCACCCTACTTCGGCGATATCTCTGATACGAACCGGTGTGCCGGACTTGGTTGTCAAAACGGTTTGTTGAATGTCCTGGACATTGCGATAAAGCCCGAGGGCGCGGACGTTCAACTGTTGCGTGCCGGCCTCAACGAAGCTGCCGCCGGCGTTCAAGTTGTTGATGGCCAACTGTTGCTCGACCTGGCCAATGCTCAACCCATAGGAGATGAGTTTGCTCGGGTCGACACGAACCTGATATTCACGGACTGTGCCTCCGAAATCGCTCACGTCCACAACATTCGGGACGGACTTGAATTCTTTAAGGAGCAGCCAGTCTTCGATCGTCCTGAGGTCCATCAGGTCGTAACTGGGATTGTTGCTGCGCAAGGTGTACCAATATATCTGGCCGGTGAGGCTCCAGTCCGTCCCGATCTGCGGCTGAACGCCTTGCGGCACAGTGACGAGGGTCAGCCGTTCGAGAACCTTCTGGCGGTTCCAATCGTTGACGGAGTCATCGTCAAAGATCAGGGTCATCAACGAAAGGCCGAAGATCGACTCGGAACGCATCACCGAGAGGTGCGCGATTCCATTGACCTGCACCTCGATGGGAATCGTTACCTGCTGCTCAACTTCCTCGGCGGCATGGCCCGGCCACTGGCTGATGATCGTGACGTAGTTGTCGGCGATATCGGGATAGGCCTCGACCGGCAGGCTATGAAAGGAAAAAGCGCCCCAGATCGTGAGAAGCACGCCGACTGCGAGCACAACGAATCTGTTGTTCAGAGCAAAATCTACGAGAGTGCGGATCATCCTCTAATCCCCGTTTGAAACTCTGTTTTCAGCGCGTTCCTATGCCCGTCATTCATTGTCGATCGCGGTCTGCAGCGCCAGCGCGTTGGACACCACCTTCTGCCCAGGCTGCAGACCTGACAGGACCTGCTCCATCTGGTTCGGCAATTGATCTCCGCTGGTGACTTCCACCCGCTGAAACTTCTGGTCGGGCGCCGGCATGAACACCCAGTCGCGGTCGTGAAGATGAATGATTGCCGACGCCGGGACCGATGTGTAAGTCTGCTTCTTCAAGCCGTAAAACGTGGCCGTCGCAAACATCCCAATGCGCATCATCCTGCCGGGGTTTGCCACCTGTATGCGGACCTTCGCCGTGCGAATCGTGGGATCGAGAAGCGCGCCGATGTTGCTGATCGTTCCCTTCAAGACCTGGCCGGGAAACGCATTCAAACGAACCTCCGCCTGCTGGCCCATTTGCAAATTCGAGATATCGTTCTCGTAAACGTCGCAGACAATCCAGACATCGGACAAATCCGACACCGTGAACGGGTTCGCCGAATAGCTTTGAACCGTGCTCCCGTTCACAACTTCCTGGTCGGTGATTTCTCCCGTGATGGGGGACGTGATATCAACGAGTCCGGCCGGATGGTCGGGATCGTTGCCGATCAAGCGGAGATGCTCGGTGGCGGTATCCAGAGTGGTTTTGGCATCATCTTCGTTGTCCTGGGCGGCCTCGACGTCCTGCACCGCCATGGCGCCGTGTTCATAGAGGTCCTTGGTTCGATCCAACTGTTTTCGCGCGAGGAGTTCGTCGGAAACAGCCTTGCGATAAGCATCGTAGCCTCCCGACACGTCGTCGCTCCGAATGCGGAGCAGTACCTGGCCTTTTTGCACCGTGTCGCCGAGCCGGCCGCGAATATCGACCACACGGCCCGACGCCAGAGTTACTACCGGTACTGTCTTGAGAACGTCCGGATAGACCGCGCCATTCACAACCAGCTTGGAGGGGGCTTGGTATTCCGCTGCCGTCGCCAGAGGGTATCGCTCCGGATGTTCCACGGCGAAGTGGGTGACGTCCACGCCGGGGACGATGTTGGCGGGGGGCGGAGCCTCCTGAGCTTCGGTGTCCTCGCGCCTGGCGCAACCGGCGAGCGCGACTACTGCGATCAGCAGCTGGCATATCTTGTGTAGCTCACGACGTCGCATGTTCCCTCACATCTCGGGCTGAAGTGTTTGCAGTGGAATATCTCCGCTGCGGGTTCAAGACCGCATATACCTCGAACAGCCAGACCCAGGCGGCAGGTCTAAGAACCATTCGTATAGATAACTACAACGGACGAGGATGTTTACGCGAACGAAGGCGGGGCTCGATTGGCTCCGAAGGAAAGAAATAGCCGGGAGGCGCTGCGATAATTGGGCAAAGAAATCGCGCCTTCCTGTTCCTGCAAATAACCGAGCGGACCGGCCGGGCATTCAGCCGTGTAGGATTCCAGGCAGGCGAGATTCGCACCGAGGTAAGTCTCTTGCGCCGTGAATGCGAATTCGGAAGGTTCGTCGCGCAGGGCGTTCGCGAAGGATGCCACATCCGCCATTGAAAAGTAGCCATTGCCATCGTTCAGAAACAGTGCGACGGGGGCGTGCGAACTGGCGGAACGGACTACTAAATCCAGATTTCCATCGCCGGTCACATCGCGCGGCGTGATGAGAAGTCCGCCGAAAGGCGCCCTGAGCTTCAATATCTGATGGCGGCCCTCGGTGAGCCGTATTTCAATCCAGTAGCGCGCGCTCGCGGAATCAAGCTTTTCCAGTTCCACGGTCGCGAGGTCCGGATGAGTGTCGCCGGTGAAGTCCGCCATGGCGAGGCTGAGCGCGGGAGCCGTGGGAGGCTCAAAGGTTCCAGACGTCAGCACAGCCGCCGCTGTCGCGCGCGTTGAAATCGCAAACGATCGACTATGTGAGGCGATTACTCTGCCTGCGTTCGCGACGGGCGACGGCTCCCAACTCACGCGCTGAGCACTGCACGCGAGCGCCAGAGCCAAAGCCAAAACGAGGCTGAAGGCGGTGAGAGTTCTGTGCGAATCTCTGTTTCTCATGTCTGATCTAACACCAGCGAAGCTGAGGATTGAATAAGAAACGCGTAAAAACTTTATAAACTCGCGCACCGCAATATTCTTGAATCGACTCCAACTGCCCGAAAAGAACCGGTAGAACAGGGCAGCGCCGGAATCAACAAAGCTCCAACGCTGCCCGTTTATCTGCTCGGTTTCTCTACGATCTCCGCTGGAAGCGGACGATCAAGAACCACCGAGGTTAGAATTTCACCATTACGGCAATGGTGCTATTCCACTGGTTATGGCGCAGATCGGGCGACCAAGCGGACCAGCCGCTGCCGTATTGCGAGAGGCAGGAGCTTCCGATGGCGTTACCCACGTTGTCCGCTGCGAAGCCGTTTCCTGACGGCGAAAAGGCCGATATCGCGGAAGTCGATCCGTTCGTGCAAAGGTAACTCGACGCGGTGCCTACGCTTCCGTTGTAAGCCACAGGGCCCACGTTTCCTCCAGGAGGCGTAATCCCTTGCCTGCCCGAGAAGTACGGAATGCTGGCGTAGCGGTAGCCCGTCTCAAAGCGGAAAGTAATAAATTGAGAAGGCATGTAATCAAAAGTGATCGTGCTATCCCAGGCCTTGTACGGCAGCCCCGGGGCCTCTGGGAAGTATGGTGAGCCCGACACGGAGGTTGCTCCGTTGATCGGCGGGAGCAACGTCAGATAGCGTCCCGGGTTATCCATCGCACCGCCCCCAATGGTCGTCGCAAAGAGGTCCTTATGGAACCAGAAGCGGTTGTAGAGCATCCAGCCGGCAAAGGATTGCTTGGGATGGCCGTTCTTGTCGCCCCAGCAAGCTGTAACGGTGCCCGGAGCCGAGCCGCCGTATTCGCACCCCAAGTCGCCCGTAACAGTGAAGGCCATCTTGTCCAGTCCCAGGTTCTCCGGCTTGTTGTAGTACCTGACTTCCGCACTATCATCGGTATGGATACGCGAACGCCCGGGGATGCCCAGCTCATCCGTGCCCATTCCGTAGTTGTTGAAGACGAACGAGAGCCACTCCTTCGGAATCCACTTAATCTGTCCGCCAAGGCCAGGGTGGCCGTTGAATTTGGCATAGGATTGCCAACCGTTGATGATCCAGGGCTCGATCTTCAACTTATCCGTGGGGAACCACTGGATGCGGACGCCGTTGAAGAACCATGGCGTATTGGAAGAAACGTAGGAAGGCTGGTAAGTCCAGTTGTCAAAGTTGTAGTAGCTGAACAGACCGATGTACGAGACAAAAATTCCGTAGTCGACGTTCAGCCCGTGGTTTACATTGAAGTGATAACCGGCCCAAGCTTCGGAGAAGTACTTGTAAGCGTCGTTCAGGTTCCATTGGCCTACGCCCGCGCTGCCGTCGTTGCGCGGCGTCGTGGTTGCAAACAGACCATTCATCGTCAGGAGACGGGCACGGACGTTGTCGATGCGCAAGTCACCGCCGACGCTCATCTGCTCCAACTGGAATTCGCCGTTCCGGAAGCTTTCGGTCGAGCCGCCCATGGTGTGGTCTTTGGGCTGGTTGTAACTCTCGATGAAGTTGGTGTCTACGCGGATTTCCGGCGTGAAATACTTGGTAGCCAGCGGCGTATCTTTGGTGCGGGGAGTGTTGTTCTCCCACGTATTATCGAATGAGAATGGAGCCGACTTGGTGGTTACCTCCGCGTTGCAACAGGTCGACGCAGGAGCGGCTGTCGAGGACTCGGCTGGCGCCTGCCCTTGCGCAGGGATTGGCGCTACCGAACTGGACTCAACTGGAGCCGCGGCGGGCTGCTCGGCTGGCGCAGCCTTGAGCTTAGCCTCCAACTCTTCCATGCGGACCCTCATCTCATCCATTCCCTCTTTCATCGCGTCGATTTCTTTCGTTATCGCGGAGGGAGAATCCGGGTCGGCGGCGGGAGGCGTCGCAGGTGGGGCCACCGCACTCGGGCTGCCGCCAGAAGCAGAGCCGCTGAGTTTTAGGTCGAACCGCAGGTCATCCCCAGCCGCCACAGCCAGGTAGGTCACTTGCGAACTAGCCAGCCCCTGTTTGTTAGCGATCAGCTGGTAATGACCCGGCTTGAGGTTTCCTACTACGAAGTTTCCCTGCCCGTCACTTACAACGACTCGATCGGCGTTCTCGTCGACGCTGTGAACGGTGACTTGTACCTGAGGCGTCACCAGACCGCGCGCGTCCAGCGTGGTCCCGTGAAGGACACCGGGTGCCGGTTCTCCATAAGCGGGGGTGCCCCACAAGTGCACGCCAAGGATCAAAAACATAAGGGCCGACAAGACGGCGCCCAACGGTTTGCGATTCATAAAACCCCTTTCGAAACAAATTGAAATTCGATTTCGGGAAAGTACAGAGCGAGACATAGAAAACCCGTAAATGTTCCTATCGATGATTCGATTGGCTTGCATCAGTTTTTCGACTGGCCCTTCCCCACAGTTTTTCATTTCAACGCTCCCATTGGACAGAGGCGTGCGCCTTGTTCGCCCCACGCAACAAGTGATGCATCTTCAGGCTTTGTGTACCCAAAACGACGAAACGGGAAATGTTTCGGCGGCTTTCATGACACGTATTAGACAGGCTGCACATAAGCCTGGAATAAGCGAGCCATCAAAACTTCGTAAGAGGCTGGAGGAGCGTCCGAGAAAGGTACGAAGCCGGCTTTATAAAGCTATAACTCTTCTTTTATCACTTCCTTACTATCCCCACTGGACCATGTAGCGAAACACAAGGGCGTGTGCTGCCAAAAGAATGTGGAGGAGATTGAAAGACAGCGCGATCGCACAATCGGCACATGCAGGCACAAAAACAGGCACTTAAAATACTTGTGGTCGACGATGAGGCGCAGGTTCGCCGGGCACTACGCGCCGTACTCAACGGTTACGGCTGTACCGTCATTGAATCGGCGGATGGTGAGGAAGCTCTGGCGGAAGTGAAGGCTGATCGGCCAGATCTGGTGCTGCTGGACTTCAACCTGCCGGGAATCACCGGCCTCGAAGTCTGTAAGAGAATCCGCCAGTTATCGGATGTTCCCATCATTATGGTGACCGTCCGCGACAGTGAGAAGGATAAAGTCCTGGCTTTGGACGGCGGAGCCGATGACTACCTCGTCAAACCCTTTGGAACTCAAGAGCTGTTAGCCCGGGTGCGAGCAGCCACCCGAAAAGCGGCCAAAGCAGAAGAAGTCCCGCCGTTCGTTTCTGCGAATCTAAAAGTGGACTTTGAGCGCCGCCGCGTCTTCGCGCGCGGGGAAGCTGTACATCTCACGCCAAAAGAATTTGAACTCTTTAAGCAACTGATCCTCGGTCGCGGAAAACCAGTATCTCACCTGAAATTGCTGCACGCTCTTTGGGGTCCGGAACATTCCTGCGATCGAGAGCCCTTGCGAGTCTTGATTGGCCATTTGCGCAGAAAGATCGAGCCGACCCCAGACGAACCCCGCTACATTCTTACCGAACCTCTGATCGGCTATCGATTCAACGCTGACGGCGAACAACCAGCCGAGCCGCGATATCAGTATTCGGTACCAAGGGCCGACGATTGAAGTCCCATGAACACGCGGGCGCGGGTTTTGTTTTGCCGGACGGACGCACCATCCGCAATCAAAAGAAGCGGCCGATGGTTCCCCGTGAACACATCGGAACCATTTTTATCTGTTCCTTATGGAAATATTTTCATGATGAGGCGGCCGAAGAGAGGCTTTGACGGATTGGTGGCGTGAACTGGAGAAATCCGGATCACCTTCCGCTTTGGCCGGAGGTGGCGGTTGAGCGCAGAAGCGATGAACATATCTGTGAAGAAATTGCCCGCCAGGATACTTGTGGTGGACGACGATTCACAGATCCGAAGAACCTTTCGCACCATCCTGGCAAGTCAGGGCTGCATGATCATTGAAGCGCGGGATGGTTACGAAGCGATCGAGGAAATCAAAGCAGATTGCCCGGATTTAGTCCTTCTCGATATCAATATGCCCGGTATGGACGGCATCGAGACCTGCAGGGGAATTCGCGCGTTTTCCGATGTCACAATCATCGTAGTGACGGTCCGTGGAGACGAGCAGGATAAAGTGGTTGTTTTGGACGCAGGCGCCAATGACTACATCGTGAAGCCATTTGGAAGCCAGGAGCTTCTGGCGCGCATTCGCGCGGCAGCGCGAAGAGCCCCGGCAGCCCCAGAGACGCCTCCGTTCAATGCATCGGGCCTCAACATTGACTTTGAACGCCGGCAAGTGGTTGCAAACGGACGTCCCGTTCACCTCACCCCGACGGAATTTAAGCTTTTGAAGCACTTGGTTTCGAACCAGGGAAAACTCGTGCCTTACTCGAACTTCCTCCATCTCCTTTGGGGCCCGGAGCATGCGGACGATCGAGAGCTTTTGTGGTTCTTCATTGGTCAACTGCGCAAGAAGCTTGAGGAACACCCGGAGCAGCCTCGCTACATCCACACCGAACCTTCGGTTGGCTATCGCTTTGACCCTGATTATGCTACGACGAAGGCGCGGAAATAGAATTACAGACCGAGCCACTCAACCTCTTTTAAAACAACAACATCCGATCTTAGGGCCAGAAATCGAGTCCAGGCCAGACTCGGGCCGGCCGCGTCAAACCACCGGCAAGAAACAAATGGAACTCTTCCGGAGAAATATGGGAAGGAAATATCTCTCATCGGAGGAGGTAGATGAGGGTTATGACTCGTCACACGGTGCTTGCTGTGTGCGGGACGGCCATAGCGATTCTGCTGGCCGCCTTAGCTCGGCCAAGCCGAGGGCAATCGCTTCACAGTGTTGTCGAACCGCGCGCTCGTGTATTCCCGACGGTTGGCCCGGGGGTTACAACACTGAAGCGCGATGCTTCGGGCCATTACTATATTCTCGCCAAGCCCGCGACTGTTGTATCGATATATGACCCAGGCGGAAAGCTCGTTGGTCAGATCCCTAATGCCAACTCGCAAGGAGCCAAGATCAGATATGCGGTCGATATGGACTTGAGTCCGGATGGGCACCTGTTTGTTGCCGACCGGGGAGCGAACGCTATCGACATTTTCAGCCCGGACGGTTCGATTGTGGCCAGAGTTCCCGTTGTCGCCCCGACGTCGGTCGTGGCGCTCACCGATCGGGAATTCGCCGTCACCACTTTGACCTCCAAGCGACTCATCCAGGTCATGGATGAAAAGGGACATTTGCTACGAAGCTTCGGAGACCCAATCGACGTGGAAGAAATCGCAGAAGAGGGCTCGCCGGCCAAACCTCTGAATGACTGGGGAAAAATCGTGGGCAGCTCCGCGGGCGACATTTATTTCGCTTTCACGTCGCTTCCCGATCCTCTCTTCCGAAAATATGACCGTAACGGATACGTGGGCTACGAGGCCTCCGTGCCCCAGAATTTCTTCGCGACTGGAGCGACGACGCAGACCGACAGAGTCGAGGTCCGATTGAATTTGACGCACGTCTCGCTGTCGGAACAAACGAACGGCTGGATAAGCCTGGGCTCCTCGGGTGATATGAAGTTCGGGGGCGGGATGGGGACGGGACTCAGCCGGGTGTTAGGCCCTGGACGGAGTCTTGGGCGCGCGGTAATGCAGCCGACCATGTCGCAACCCGGATTTGGAAACACTCCGGGCGGAGTCGGAGGAGGCACGATCGGCGGAACTTTCACCGGCCAAATAACCGACCAGGGGACGCAGTTCCAAATGGGTGTCGGGAACATCGGCTCCTTGCGAGGCGGGGCGCGAGGTCGACGCGGCGGGAGCGTAACTGCCGATCAGGAAACAGATCAGGAACCGCCGCAAGGCGGCTCGCTGCAATTCTTTGGATCCGACAATGACGCCACAGGCGAGTCCTCCACCCAGGAGCTTGGGTTCATGGCCGGAGATTCTTCAACGCAAGGCAAAAACAATGCAGACAACTATGGAGGAACCGATATCAGCCAGGATTTTGGCCTATCGGCGGCTTTCTTTTACGGGACACTTAATTCCGTTACCTTTCAACCTCCGGGTGCGTTCGGGGGCATTCCAGGAGGAATCCCCGGTGGTGGCATGAGATTTCAACATCAGGGCCCGGGCGGCTTCGGCGCGGGAGGCTCATCAGGAGCCCACTTCGGTGAGTCGCACTTCGGCCCCCACGGACATTTCGGCGCTGGAGAGAGCGACCTCACAGCCACTTTACGAGTGAACCTCGGAGATCTTGGCAGGAATTCATTGGACAAAGCTGCGGTTACGGCGACTAGCGTGGACCCGGCCACCGGGGAGCTGTGGGCTGGAGTCGGCGATGCGCTGATCCGCTTCAGCGAAGATGGAAATCCCATCGAAATTTACTATCTAACCCTGAAAGGGGGCGTACCATTGAAGCCGTCGGCGGTACTCGTGGAGCCCGATCGCTTCCTTATTGCAGCGGATCCCTGGGGAATATTCGAATTTGCCAGGGTTCCATAGTCTGCTTTGCGCACGTCGACGCGATCGCCCGGAGGAAGATTTTGCGCTCCAGAACCACCGAATATTTTTGCGAACTTAGGCCGGCTAATCACGGGTATTGTCCCCCTGCAAAATCTGCCTTCCGTTCTTGCGGGAAGGCGAGAAGGCGGTATTGTAATCACTGTGAATTCTAAGACCGCACTCTCGCGCACGAAAGCACCGCGTGGGGAAGCCGGCGTTTTGAAACTTGGCCTGCGGTGGTGGTTCGTCTCGTTAATTTTATTGATTCTGTGTTGCTTGCCAGCTCTCGCGGAGTCTAAGCAGGCCGCACAGGAACCTTCCACAGGGTCCACCAGCGGGGGTTCCTCCGATCAGCAATTGTCGGGAAACATCGATGGGACAGTTGTCGATCAGACAGGCGCCGTGGTCGCCGGAGCACGAATCACACTTACCCGCAGCCAGTTTCCAAAACAGGAGACGCTCTCGGGCAGAGATGGGCAATTCTCTTTCGCCAACATCCCTCCCGGGCCCTTTCAGCTGGCGGTCACTTCGGATGGATTCGCGGCGCAGACAGCCTCGGGAATCCTGCACCCCGGAGAGGTCGACGTGGTTCCGCCGATCGCATTGGCTGTTGCAACCAACATCACCGAGGTGCAGGTGATGCCGTCACAGGAAGAAATTGCGGAAGAGCAGGTCAAGGATCAGGAGAAACAGCGCGTGATGGGCTTCATCCCGAATTTCTACGTCAGCTACGTGCCCAACGCGGTCCCTCTCAACTCCAGGCAAAAGTTCAGGCTTGCCTTGAAAACGAGCTTCGATCCGGTAACTTTCGGTTTGAATGGAGCTTCTGCCGGAATCCAGCAGGCGACAAATTCTTTCAGCGGGTATGGGCAAGGCGTCCAGGGCTACGCCAAACGCTATGGCGCCTCGTACGCTGACTTTGTGACCGGCACCTTCATCGGGAGCGCCATACTGCCATCGCTGCTGAAACAGGACCCGCGCTATTTTTACAAGGGAACGGGCAGCAAGCGATCCAGAATCCTCTACGCAATCGCCAACGCGGTCATCTGCAAAGGCGACAATGGAAATTGGCAACCGAATTACTCCAGCATGCTCGGGAGCGTAGCCTCAGCGGGTATCTCAAATTCCTACTACCCCGCTGGAAATCGTGGGGTGGCGTTAACGTTCGAAAACGCGCTGATGGAAACCGGCGAAAACGCCGCCGGCAATCTCCTTCAAGAATTCCTCATCCGCAAATTGACACCGAACCTCCCAAACCATCAGCACGATAAGTCTTAGAAGCCTGTCAGGGAAATCGGGATTCCGCGTGATCTAGTCGACCACGTTGACTGGCCGGCCCTCGAGGAAGGCTCGTAGATTCGCCACGACCGTTTCAATCAAGCGCGTGCGTGCCTCTTTTGTCGCCCAGGCGATGTGGGGCGTGACAATGCAGGCTTTCGTGTGCAGCAAAGGATTATCGGGCGATGGAGGCTCGCTCGAAAGAACATCGACAGCCGCGCCCGCCAAGTGCCCACTGTTGAGTGCGTCTGCGAGGTCCTGCTCGATAACGAGGGGTCCTCGCGAGGTGTTGATGAGAAATGAGCCCGGTTTCATCTTGGACAAAGATGCGGCATTGATCATTCCGCGAGTTTCCGGCAACAACGGACAGTGCAAGCTAACCACATCGGCGGCCGACATCAGCTCATCGACGTCGCACCAACGGAACCCCGGCCAGGTCGGAGCGTCTCTTCTGCCGGCGTCGGCAGCAATCACGTGCATCCCCATAGCGACGGCGATCTCAGCGACGTGGCGGCCTATCCGACCGAAGCCAACGATGCCCATGGTCTTATCCTGCAATTCGACTAAGGGCGTCTTCCAGAAGCTGAAGTCCGGGGATCGCGACCACTCTCCCGCATGAGTCGCCGCGCTATGAACCGCGACGTGATGACAGAGTTCCAAAAGGAGCGCGAAAACCAGTTGGGCTACCGATGCGGTTCCATAGATTGGGACATTGGTGACAAGAACATTGCGCTCTCGCGCAGCTTTCAGATCAATCGCGTCGTAACCGGTGAACATTACGCCTACGTAGCGGAGCTGCGTAAGCTGCGTCAGTGTTTGCGCCGACAGAGGCGTTCTGGTGGTTAGCAGGACCTCGGCCTCTCGCGCCCGGGCCAGGATTGCATTTTCGGGAGTCCGGTCAAAGACCTCCAGACTGCCGAGGCTTCGCAGGGCATCCCAGCTGAGGTCGCCAGGATTTATCGCGTGACCATCAAGAATTACAATCTTCATGAAACCTCCTCATGAGGGAGCGATGCGACCGATCAGCGCCTTTTCCTCGCTGAGCCTACCACAAGCGGCAGAGCACTTAACGCAACGCGATGTTTTATCGATTCTTGCGCTCCAGGGACTGCGAGTGTTTAATAAGCGCTGGGGCCTCATGCTAAGAAGAGAAAGAAATGCCAAAGGGCGTTCGCGTAAATCCAAAGCTCCGAGATCCCAGACCGCATTGTCACTGTTCATTCGAGATATGATCCATGGCACAAAGACGCCGTAACATCGAACTCACTCAGGTGACCGAGTGGGAGAACGGTAAGGCCGCGCGTGTCGAGGACTGCCTGGCGGCCGAAGAGCCGTTGGAGATGCGGGCCGGACGGTATTCCCTCGGTGTCACTCTCCGCACGCCGGGAGACGATGAGGACCTTGTGGCTGGCTTTCTCTTTACCGAGGGCATCCTCTCCCGGCGAGAGGACCTGGTGGCCCTCCGGATGCCGGACGAGACCGCCCGAAACAGAAATCTCGTGCGCGTAACTCTCGATCCCAGCGTGCGCCTATCGGCGAATAACGCGACGCGCCGATTTTCCGCGGGGTCGGCCTGCGGCGTGTGTGGGAAGGCGTCCATCACCCAACTCCGCCGGCGAGGCTTGCGTCGTCCCGAAGCTGCATCGCTGTTCGATCCCGAGATTCTGTGTGAGTTGCCGCCTAGATTGCGCGCTGCGCAGGCTGTCTTTGGCCGAACCGGCGGGCTGCACGCGGCGGCGCT
>JBEKTG010000028.1:0-16416 GCA_049516275.1 Candidatus Acidiferrales bacterium | reverse complement strand
GCCAAGGTGGGTTACACGGCGCCGAGCGTCGAAGGGCAGTCGAGGGTTATTGCGCTGGCGCAGGCGGCTGCCGGCGTGGAACCGGAGACCATCGGATATATCGAAGCGCATGGCACGGCGACTCCGCTGGGCGATCCGATCGAGCTCGCGGCGCTAGCGCAGGCGTTTGGGGCGAGCGGCGGCAGGAAGAATTTCTGCGCGGTGGGCACGGCCAAGACCAACGTGGGCCATCTCGACATCGCGGCCGGGGTGACCGGGCTGATCCATGCTGCGCACATCGTGCGCCACGGCGTGTTTCCTCCCACGCTGCATTACACGAAGCCGAATCCGAAATTCGACCTTGCGAACAGCCCCTTTTACGTGAACTCGCGACGCGCGAATTGGAACTCCGGCGGAATTCCGCGGCGAGCGGGCGTGAGCGCCTTTGGCGTGGGCGGCACGAACGCGCACGTCGTGTTGGAACAGGCTCCCGAGCCCGCGACCGATCCTTCTTCGCTGCGCTTACATCTCTTGCCGTTGTCCGCGCGCTCGGAAGCGGCTCTCGATCGTGCGACGGACAATTTTGCCGAATACTTGAAATCGAATCCCGAAGCGGACCTGGCCGATGTCGCCTGGACGCTTCAAACCGGGCGCCGCGCGTTGGCCTGCCGGCGTGTGGTGGTGGCGCGCGACAGTGCGGATGCGATCGACGCGCTCGTGAAGCGTGATCGTAAGCGAGTGCAGACGCGGTTGAGCCCTAAAGAAAATAGTTCCGTGTGTTTTCTGTTTCCTGGTCAGGGATCGCAGCACCTCAATATGGGCCGGGAGATTTACGATTCTGAGCCGGTGTTTCGCGCCGCGGTTGACCGGTGCGCGGAAATACTGCAGCCCTTCCTGGATGCGGATCTCCGCTCGCTGCTGTATCCGCCGGAAGGCGCCTCGGATGCGGACAAGAGCCGCGTCACGGACACCGTCATTGCCCAGCCCGCGATTTTCACGATCGAGTACGCGCTCGCTCAGCTGTGGATGAGCTGGGGAATCCGACCGCAAGCCATGCTGGGTCACAGCATCGGCGAGTTTGTGGCGGCGTGCCTGGCTGGTGTTTTCTCGCTGGAAGATGCCCTTGCGCTGGTGGCCGAGCGCGGGCGCATGATGCAGGAGATTCCCGAGGGCGGCATGCTTTCGGTGCGGCTTCCGGAAGCGGAGTTGCGCAGTCGGTTGAACGGAACGCTTTCGCTTGCCGCCGTGAATGCGCCTTCGCTGTGCGTGGTGGCGGGGCCTTTCGAAGCGCTCGACACGTTCGAGCAGCGCCTGAATAGCGAAGGTGTCGCCTGCCGCAGGCTGACGACCTCTCATGCCTTTCATTCCTCGATCATTCCTCGATGATGGATCCGCTGATCGAGCCGTTCACCAAGCGCGTCTCGCAGGTGAAACTGAATCCGCCGCGCATTCCCTACGTATCCGGCGTCACAGGCAAATGGATCACCGGGGGCGAGGCGACCGATCCGTCTTACTGGGCGCGCCATTTCCGGCAGCCCGTTGAGTTCTCTCTCGGCGTCACCGAGCTGCGCAAGGATCCGCGTAACATTCTGATCGAGGTTGGCCCGGGAAACGTGCTGAACGTTCTGGCACGCGAGAATGGTTCGTCCGTCGATGCGGTGATCGTGTCGTCCTTGTCGGATGGATATTCGGCGGAGGGGGATTCCGCAAGCCTGATGGCGGCGCTTGGGTCGCTGTGGCTTGCGGGCGTCCAGCCGGACTGGAAGGCCGTGCACCGCAATGAGCGTCGACAGCGCGTTTCGTTGCCGACCTATCCTTTTGAACGGAAGCGATATTGGCTGGAAACGCCAAGTGCGGAAGCGAATCAAGGGCGTGGGGCAAGCGCGCCGGATGTTCCAAATCTCGTAGAGAACCAACAACAGGCGGGAGCAAATATCTTGGTTGAAGAAAGTATTCCAAATACCCAGACGCGCGCGTCGCGAATCCAGCAGGCGCTGGCGGAAATCTTCGAAGATCTGTCCGGCAAGGAAATTTTGGCGGCCGATTCCTCGGTCACATTCCTCGAAATGGGCTTCGATTCTCTGTTCCTGACGCAGGTGACGCAGGCTCTGCAGGCGAAGTTCGGTCTCAAGATTACGTTCCGCCAGCTGCTGGGCGACCAATCGAGTCTCGACGATCTGACTGCCTATATCGACAGCAAGCTGCCTGCGAGCGCATTCGCAGCCCCTGCCGCGTCTTCCCCTGCGATCAATGCGCCGGCAACGAATCCGCTTCGTGGTGATCTCAGCGCGGCCTCGGCGCTTGCAAAGGTAAATCGCGAGGGCGGTGCATCGGCGTCCGCGGTGGAGCGGTTGATGCGCGAGCAGCTCCAGGCCATGAATCAGCTCTTCGCTCAGCAACTGGCCGCACTTCAGAATCAGCCGAGTGACTTGGCCGCAACCACGCCTGCTGCGCCGCCCCCCGTCGCCGCTTCTGCGACCAAACCGGCGAAGGAACTGGCGGGTTACACGCCTTATAAACCATTGCCCAAGGCGCCTTCAGGCGAATTGACCGCGCGCCAGAAGGACCACATTCAATCACTCGTGGAGCGTTACACACAACGCACGGCGGGTTCCAAGCGCAAGACGCAGGAATACCGGAATGTGCTGGCCGACCCGCGCGTGGTGGCGGGATTCCGCCCCGAGTGGAAAGAGATGGTTTATCCGATCGTCACGGTGCGTTCGCAGGGCTCGAAACTCTGGGACGTGGACGGCAACGAATACATCGACATCCTGAACGGTTTTGGGCCGATCATGCTCGGCCATCGTCCGGAATTTTTGCAGCAGGCGATCGCGAAGCAGCTTCAGGAAGGATTTGAGACCGGGCCGCAGACGCTGCTCGCGGGCGAAGTGGCAAAAATGATCTGCGAATTCACTGGGAGCGAGCGGGCCACGTTCTGCAACACAGGATCCGAGGCCGTGATCGCGGCGATGCGTGTGGCTCGGACGGTAACGGGCCGGAACAAGGTGGTGTTTTTCGCGGGCGACTACCACGGAATGTTCGATGAAGTTCTGGTGAAGGGAATCCATCGGGCCGGAGTTCCGCAGTCCGTTCCGGCCGCGCCGGGAATTCCACGAGAGTCGGTTTCAAATATCACCGTTCTGGAATACGGGACGCCCGAATCGCTCGAATGGATTCGCGCCAACGCATCGTCGCTCGCCGCCGTGATGGTGGAACCGGTGCAGAGCCGCCACCCGAACCTTCAGCCTGTGCAATTCCTGAAGCAATTGCGGGAGATTACCGAGAAAGACGGCGCTTGCCTGATCTTCGATGAAGTTGTAACTGGATTTCGCGTACACCCGGGGGGTTGCCAGGCGCTTTTCGATATCCGCGCCGATCTGGCGACATATGGAAAGGTGCTCGCGGGCGGCATGCCAATTGGTGTACTGGCAGGGAAGCGCCAGTACATGGACGCGCTTGACGGGGGCATGTGGGAGTTTGGCGACAGCTCTTACCCCGAAGTGGGTGTCACCTTTTTCGCGGGAACGTTCGTCCGTCATCCGCTCACCCTGGCCGCGGTAAAAGCCGTGCTGGAACACTTCAGGGAACAAGGCCCGGAACTGCAACGGCGCTTGAGCGAGCGCACGGGCCACATGGCGCAGCGCCTGAATGAGATCATTGAGAAGAACGGCGTGGCCACCCGCGTCGAAAATTTCGCCAGCATCTTCTATTTCAGTTTTCCTTCCGACGCCCGGTTCGGCAGCCTGTTCTACTACCACCTGCGCGCGAAGGGGATACACCTGCTCGAAGGCTTCCCGTGTTTCCTGACGACGGCGCACACGGATGCCGATATCGAACGGATCGTTCGCGCGTTCGAAGAAACGATCGAAGAAATGAAGCGCGGCGACACGTTGCCGATGGTCGCTCCTCAGGCGCTGCGAACCGAAACAATCCCTGAGCCCGTGCCTGTGGAAGCGCTCGCCTCGGCTTCGTTTTCGGCCGCTACGGAAGCGCCGCTTACCGAGTCGCAACTGGAGGTATGGCTCTCGGACCAGATCAGCGATGAAGCTTCCTGCAGTTACAATGAATCCTTCACGCTGCATCTGCGTGGGAAGCTCGATGAAAACGCGTTGCGAGAAGCCCTGCGGCAGGCCACGGCGCGCCACGACGCGTTGCGGGCAAGCTTTGACTCCGAGGGCGGGAAGCAGCATTTCGCCACGCACCTGAAGCTGGACATTCCGCTCATAGACCTGGCTGGATTGGGCGAGCCGGAACGCCAGGCTCGCGTGCAACACTTGAAGGACGAAGAATCGCGGACGCGCTTTGATTTGAGCAAGGGGCCTCTCGTCAGGGCGCGGCTCGTGAGGATCGATCCGCAGTATCACCAGCTGATATTCACTTCCCATCACATCGTTTGTGACGGCTGGTCAACGAATGTGCTGCTCGACGAGGTCGCTAAGCTCTATAACGCCCTGAAGGAAGGGCGTGCGTGCGATCTGCCCCCAGCGATGCCGTTTGCCGCGTACGCGCAATCCCAGCAGGAATTTTTCAACAGCGCAGAAGGCCTGGAGAACGAAAAATACTGGGTGGAACAGTTTCGCGATCCCGCGTCGCTACTCGATCTGCCGGCCGATCACATCCGTCCGGCGATGAAGGAGTTCAAGGGCGCAACGTACCGCAAGAAAATCGACGCGCAAACGCTGAACAGCATTAAGAAAATCGGCGCGCGGCAGAAATGCACGCTTTTTGTCACCCTTCTCGCAGGCTTTCAGATCCTCCTATCGAGGCTCAGCGGCCAGGAAGACATTGTTGTCGGGATTCCCTCGGCGGGCCAGTCGCTCGTGGAAGACAAAGTTCTGGTAGGGCACTGCGTGAACTTCCTTCCGCTGCGCGCGCGCGTCGAAAGCGGACAGACTGCCGCGTCGTTTCTCGCACAGGTTCGGCAGACACTCTTCGCGGCCTACGATCACCAGAACTACACCTATGGCCGGCTGGTGAGGAAACTCAACCTGCAGCGCGATCCTGGGCGGCTGCCGCTCACTGAAATTCAATTCAATCTGGAAAAGGTCGGGGAAGGAGTCCGCTTCGATGGCCTTGAGGCGGAGGTCGATCCCAATCCAAAGGCCTTCGTCAATTTCGACATTTTCCTGAATGTCGTGGAAACGAAAGACGGCCTGACGCTCGACTGCGACTACAACACCGGCATTTATGACGAAGCGACAATTGCGCGGTGGCTCGACCACTACGAAATGCTGCTCGATGGGATGGTGGCCGAACCCGACAGCCTGGTTTCCCGGTTGCCACTGCTCACTGAATCGGAAACACGCCGCTTCCTGCATCAATGGAATGACACCGCCCGGGCGTTCCCGCGCAATCTGACGGTCCACAGGCTGATCGAACAGCAGGTGGAGGAAACACCGGATTCGACCGCCGTCATTTTCGAAGATACTCACCTCACGTATGCGGAACTGAATCGCAGATCGAACCAGCTGGCTCATCACTTGAGAGGGCTTGGCGTGAAGCCGGGTTCCCTGGTCGCCGTGTTTGTCGAGCGGGGCGTGGAAATGATCGTGGCGCTGCTCGGAACGATGAAGGCCGGCGGGGCGTATGTGCCGCTCGATCCCACGTTCCCGCCGGATCGCCTGCGATTCGTTTTGGGCGACGCCAAGGCGTCGATTGTCCTGACCCAGGACCCGCTCACCAAGGGTTGGTCGTTCGGTGACGCGCGGGTGATTCGCCTCGACTCGGATTGGCCGCAGATTGCGAAGGAAAGCGGCAGCTCGCCGGAAGAGACCGCCGGTGCTGAAGATCTCGCTTACGTGCTCTATACCTCGGGTTCCACGGGAAAGCCCAAGGGCGTGGAAATTCCGCATCGGGCCGTCGTCAATCTTCTGCAAGCCATGCTTTTGAGGCCCGGGCTCAAGAAAAGCGACACATTCGCAGCGATTACGACGCTTTCCTTCGATATATCCGGTCTGGAACTTTATCTGCCTCTCTGCACCGGTGCAAAGCTGGTGATCGTGAGCCGCGAGGTTGGTGCATTTGGGGTGCAACTGCTCGAATACCTCAAGAAGGTAAACGCGACGGCCATGCAGGCGACGCCGGTCACATGGAAGCAGTTGATCGACGCAGGGTGGGACGGGAATCCCCCGCTGAAGGTGCTGTGCGGCGGCGAAGCGTTTCCGAGAGAGCTTGCAAATCAATTAACAAAACGCTCGATATCCGTATGGAATATGTACGGACCCACGGAGACGACGATCTGGTCGGGAACCGACGAGGTCGAAAGTGGCAGCGGCCCGGTTCCCATCGGGAGCCCGATCGCAAACACGCAGTTCTATGTGCTCGATAAGGAGCTTCAACTGGTTCCCCTGGGAATTCCGGGAGAGCTGTACATCGCGGGCGACGGATTAGCGCGAGGCTATCTGAACCAGCCGGGGCTCACGGCGAGCCGGTTTCTCGCGAATCCTTTCAGCAAGCAGCCCGGCGCGAGGATGTATAAGACGGGTGATCTCGTTCTCCGCCGAGCGAATGGGGATCTGGAATTTCTCGGCCGGGCGGACGATCAGATCAAGCTCCGCGGATTCCGGATCGAGCTGGGCGAAATAGAATCCGTGCTGGCAACTTATGCGGGGATTAAGGAAGCGGTCGTGCTTTTGCGCACGGACGTCCCGGATGAAGAACGCCTGGTGGCTTATTTCGTCCTGAACGGCGGCGCTCCAAAGCCTGCCGCTGCGGAGTTGCGTGATTTTCTGCTGGCGAAGTTGCCCGACTACATGATCCCGGCCGCGTTTATTGCGATGGAAGCGTTCCCGTTGACTCCCAACGGCAAGATCGACCGGCGCGCGCTGCCCGCTCCGGACTGGTCAGGACAAACGCGAGCTTCTGAATATGCGGCTCCGCGAACCGCCGAAGAGCAATCCATGGCGCGGATCTGGGCCGAGGTTCTACGTTTGGAGAAAGTAGGCGTGAATGACAACCTGTTTGAGCTGGGCGCCGACTCCCTGCACGTCTTCCAGATTGCAGCGCGGGCCAACAAAGCGGGTATTCCGGTGACGCCGCGCCAGATACTCCAGTTCCGTTCGGTCGGCGCGATCCTCGCGGAACTATCCAAGTCGGCCGGGGTCAAGTTGCAACCGGAGATCGTTCCGGTGGCCCGTGCAAAATATCGAGTCACACGCAAGGGTGCCCCGGAGTTAGAACCGAAGGCATGACGGATTCAGGCGACCTCCGGAGGGTTCCGCCGGACATGACAATTCCAGATTCACGCGCGAACCCGAACGTCGAAGAAGAGGAGTTGTTCGCTTTCCCTCTTTCGCCGGTGCAGGAGAGGATGTGGCATGCAGACCGGGCCAATCCCGGCAATCCGGCGTATAACGGATCGTTTCGCTGGATTCTGGAAGGCTCTGTCGATCCTTCTCTGGTAGAGCGCACGGTCAACGAGATCGTGCGGAGACATGAGGCGTTACGGACCACCTTTGCCCTGGTCGATGGAAGACCGGTCCAGGTCGTTTCTCCGAATCTGCACCTGCGCGTCCCTTTGACAGACCTCAGGCCGCTTTCCTCCGAAATTCGAGAACGGGAAATGGACCGGTTGTGCGCCGAGGAGGCTTGCCGGCGATTCAACATCGAAAATGACGAATTGATCCGTGCCGGGCTTCTGCGCATGGAGGAACGCCGCTACATCCTCACGCTGACCATGCACCATTTGGTGTCGGATGGCTGGTCGGTGGGCCTGATCATGGAGGAGTTTCAGAAAATTTACGGTGCCTTCGCGGACGGGCGCGTATCTCCTCTTCCCGAGCTGCCCATCCAGTACGCCGACTATGTGGTGTGGAAACAGGACCAATTGTCAGGCCCTGAGATTGGGAGACAACTCGATTATTGGAAGCGCAAACTTTCGGGGTACCGGCCCCTCGAAGTACGCCCGGATTTTCCGCGGCCTGCCGAGCGGACGAGCAACGGCGCACTCGTCTCGACGCTTCTGCCGCGCGGCCTCACAGACGCGCTCAAGGAGTTCAGCACCGCGCAGGGCGGAACGATGTTCATCACCAGCCTTTCCGCTTGTCTGGCGCTTCTGTCGCAATACACCGGCGAGAAGGATGTGTCGGTGGGCTCGCCGCTGGCAGGAAGAAACCGGACCGATGTCGAGGGCCTGGTAGGGCTGTTTCTGAATCATGTGGTTCTGCGTGCGTCGGCGGAAGGGGATCCGGCATTTGTCGATTTCGCGAAACGCGTCCGTGAAACGGTGTGGGATGCGTTTGCCAATCAGGATGTTCCTTTTGAAAATGTGATTGAGGCGTTGCGGCCCGCCGCGGAAACGTTTGAGGAACCATTCTTCCGCGTCAACTTCATCTGCCAGCGCGAATACGCGCGGGCTTCGGAATTCGTGTTTGAATTTGCCGGGATCAAGATGTCGACGATGCCGTCGAAGTCTCAGGGGGCCCTTTACGATCTCAATTTCTTTCTGGTCGAGCGGGAGGCGGGTTGGCGCCTTTCGATTGAATACAACACCGACCTATACGAGCAAGCTTCCGCACAACGGATGCTCGGACATTTCCAGGATCTCCTGGAAGGTATTGTGAGCGATCCGACCCGCAAGCTATCGCAGCTTTCCTCGCATCGAAGTTCTTCGCCCGATTCCGCGTTACCTGCCCCCGAGGCCAGCGTCTCTGCCACGGAGCCATCTGCTGCGGCTGCTTCGGAGGCTGAGCTCTACGCGATGCCGGCCAGTGCCGCCCAGGACCGTTTCTGGCTGCTTTCAAAATTCGCGCCCGGCAATGCCGCTTTCCACATGCCGGCTTGCGTCCGGCTGACGGGGCCTGTGTCGGAAAAAGCTCTCGGTGAAAGCCTTCGCATGCTTGCCGGGAGGCACGAAATTCTTCGCACCAGCTTCGAGGAAAGCGACGGCAAGTTGACCCAGATCATTTCACCCTTCGAGAAGTGCACGCTCGAAGTCGTCGATCTTCGGAATTCCACCGGCGAAGCCACTGACGCGAATTTGGAGCGCCTGGTGAGAGAAGAGGCCCAGCGGCCTTTCGATCTGGGGACGGGTCCGGTTTTTCGAGCAAAGTTGTTCCGCTTGGATGGCGAGCATCACGTCCTTGTGGTGACCATGCATCACATCATTGCGGATGGATGGTCTCACAATGTGTTTCAACAGGAGCTGTGGTCTATTTATGATGCGATCGTTCATGAGTCGAAGCCGGAGCTGGCGGCGCTTCCCATCCAATACGGAGACTTTGCTGCGTGGCAGGGCGACTGGCTTGCGTCCGATGCCGCGCGCGAGCATCTCGAGTTTTGGACGAAGCAGCTTGCGGGCTCGCTGAGAATCGTCGATTTTCCCACCGATCATCCGACGAGCCTTCGCATTTCGCTTGAATCGCGTCTTGAAACGGTTCTTCTCCCGCAGGATTTAACGGCTGCTCTCAAATCCGCGAGCCAGTCGGAAAACGTGACGATGTTCATGACCCTGCTTACGGGTTTCGTGATTCTGCTGTCGCGCTATGCCGATCAATCGGAAGTCACGGTGGGATCGCCTGTGGCAAACCGGCGTGCCGAAACCGAAGGACTGATCGGGCCTTTTTCGGGTCCCGTGGCGCTCCATGTGGAAACGGGAGGGAATCCCACCCTGCGCGAGACACTGGTTCGCGTGCGGGACGTGACGCTCAACGCGCTGGCTCACGCCGAGCTACCGTTCGAGGTGCTGCTCGATCAGCTGAAAGTGCGAGCGGTGCATGGACGCAACCCGTTGTTTCAGTTTTATTTTTTCTACCAGACGGCGTTTCTGCAGCCGCGCCAATTGCAGAATTTGACGATCACTCCGATGCCCACGTTTGGGCTGGGAACGCCGTTTGAAATCCAGTTGGGAATCATCGAACGAGCCGAAGGCCTGCGGCTGCAGCTGGAATACAATACGGCCCTTTTCGAGCCGGCTACGATTCGGCGCGTTCTCTGCGATTACTGCAACATACTCCAGGTGATGACACAGGATCCTGATCGGCGCGTCGCCGAACTCCCGATTTCAGCTCCCGTGAAAGCGAAAGCCGCCGGGCCTACGACTGGCGCCCCGGAAAAGACCACAGTCGCTCGAAATGACACTGAGAAGCGGCTGACGAAATTGTGGGAGGAGCTGCTAGGCGTGGCGCCGATCGGAATTCGACAAAGCTATTTCGACCTCGGCGGGAATTCGCTGCTCGCGGTCCGGCTGTTCGCCCGCATCGAAAGGGAATTCCATGCCAATCTCCCCCTCGCGACTCTGTTCGAAGCCCAGACCATCGAGCAGTTAGCCGATGTTTTGGACAACAAGGCCCGAGCGGGTGGCTGGAGCCCGCTGGTCACGATCCAGCCGTCCGGCTCGCGCCCTCCCTTCTTTTGCATCCACGGAGGCGGCGGAAGCGTTTTGATTTACCGCGCGCTTTCGCAACGTTTGGGCGCCGATCAGCCTTTTTACGGGCTGGAGTCCCAGGGGCTCGACGGCCAGCGTCCGCTGCTTACGCGAATCGAGGATATGGCGGAGCTTTACGTCAAAGAGCTCCGGCGCGTGCAGCCTCACGGCCCCTATTTTCTCGGGGGCTATTGCATGGGCGGCACGGTGGCGCTCGAGATGGCGCAGCGGCTCACGGCCCAAGGGGAAGATGTCGCTCTGCTTGCTTTGTTCGATACCGTCAATTGGGCAAAGATCCGAAGGAACGTGCTGTACGACAAAATCGTCTACCAGGTGCAGAGGGTCGTGTTTCATTGTCTGAACTTCGGTCTTTTAGACTTTGCGCAAAAAATTGAATTTATCCAGGAAAAACTAAGGGTTCTTTGGAATCGAAGCAGCGTCTGGCGGGGCTGGTTCGAGAGGAAAATCGGGAGCGATTCGGAATTCTCGGTGCTGGCGAAGATTTGGGACGTGAACGACCGGGCGATACTGAGTTACGAGCCGAAGCCATACCCTGGAACGATCACTGACTTTCGTCCCTTGCGGCAGTACTCCCAGTACCTCGGCGAGCCAATGGACTGGACGGGGCTGGCAAAGGAACACGATATTGTGACTCTGCGGGTCTATCCGGCAGGCATGCTGCTGGAACCTTTCGTTCGGGATTTGGCGAGGGCCCTCCGAGATTCGATGGAGAAGGCTGCGGAGAAGAAATAGTTCAAAGGCTTTCCTCTGTCTTATTACGATATGTGTAGTTGGCCTGCGAGCGGTCGCCCTAATTATTGCCCGCTTCTCCTCGATAATTTCCGCCCGAATACAAATAACCTTTGAGTCGTACGCCCCTCAGGTGTAATTTCCCCTTGTCGGAATACTTCCATGTCATATGAGTTACTGCGAAACGTGGGCAAGGCAGGCGACACCGTGTGGCGTCGTTTACCGCCCACAGTGCGGGAAGGATCTCCGGGCCGGCTGGTGGGGAGTTGTATTCACGCACTATCGCGCAAATTCAGCTCTCGCGGCCAGTCTGACTCGACATGGTTCCTCCGAAATGAACCCCTGCTCTCTACGGTCCTCGAAATCATCAGTGGCAGCTTTTCCTCAGGCGCCACGGTTCGGATTTGCTCGATGGCCTGCAGCTCGGGGGCGGAGCTATATTCGCTTCTTTGGCTGATTCGAAAGGCCCGGCCAGATTTGGACGTTGTTGCCTTGGGCGTGGACATTTCCGAAGCTGCTCTCGAGAGAGCCCGCCTGGCCTGTTATTTGCGGGATGACATGGAGTTCCGCGGGTCGATTTACGATAAGGACTTTCATGGATTGTTCGAAACGGATAGCCAGGTTTTTCGCGTGAAGGACGCAGTCCGAAGGGGAGCGCAATGGGTCCAGGGCGATGCCCGCGACCCTGCTCTTCCGTCGAAATTCGGGAGCTGCGACGTCGTCCTGGCGAATAATTTTCTGATCCACATGGAGCCGGGTGATGCGAGCGCAGCTCTTATGAATGTCGCGCGCCTCGTGAGGCCCGGAGGAATACTGGTGTGTCGTGGAATCGATTTGAATGTGCGGCAGAAGGTTGTAAGCCGTCTCCGTCTGAAACCTCTACCCATTCGATTGGAGCAAATCCACAACGCAGAACTGGACCTGGACGCAAGGCGCCACTGGCCATGGAAATATTACGGCCTGGAACCGCTAAACCGAAGCCGGAAAGACTGTGTCCAGCGCTATAGCGCGGTATTCCAAGTGTGCGGACAAGCCTGAAATACGGCAAGCGTTAGCATCAAGGTTCAAATCATCCTCCGCGCATGACGCCCTTGGCGATCGTGCAGCTTCCGGATGGGGAGAAGAATCATGACCGCCGCTGCGAAACCCGCATTGAAGCGAGAGCCGGTTCCTGGGGAATCCAGCCAAAGCCCTCATCTGAATCTTCACCAGGAGAGTCTGAAGGAATTGTTTGACCGCCAGGCTTTTCCTTTCGCCCACAACCTAAGCACGCTCGATTTGTTTACCGCCGATTCACTGCGAAGTCTTTCAGAGAAGTTTTCCGGCTCTCCGCGCGACTATTTTATTGCTGGAAGCGCTGCGTCGCCGGAGACGAAGTTTTATGCCGTGCCGAATGGAGGACGCAGCCCCCTCGAGGCCCTCGAAAATCTCGATAAGGTAAGCTGCCGGATATTGCTGAAGCGCCCCGAAAGCCACGATGCGCGCTTCCGGGACCTGCTTCAGACACTGTTTGGGCAGGTAGTCGATCTGCTGGGGGGACTCGGGCGCGAACGGGTTGAGCGGCTGGAGTCAGCCATCCTGATCAGCTCTGGTTCGACCACGACCCCGATTCACTTTGACCCGGAGATCGGCTTCTTTTCGCAAATCGAGGGAGAGAAGTTCTACCACGTCTATCCGCCCGACAGCGCCAGTGAAATGGAGATGGAGCGCTTCTACGTGCGCGGAAGAGTGGACATCGGCAACGTGGAATTCAGCGGACTGGACGCGCAACGAGAGCAGGTATTCCGGCTTCTGCCAGGGATGGGATTCCACCAGCCGCAGAACTCGCCCCACTGGGTGCGGACCGGCGACTCGCGTTCCGTTTCTTACACGTTCGTGTTTCAAACCGACATTTCGCGTACGCGGGGCCGCACGCGCGCTTTCAATTATTGCCTTCGCCGATTGGGAATTTCCCCCGCCCATTTGGGAGCCCATCCGGCGGCAGATGCATTGAAGGCCCGGGCGATGAAGGCGGCGATTCCGATTCAGCTATTGGGGCGAGTGCTCAACAAGACGCAACGCGTCCTGGCTGGGAAAAGATTGTCGTAGCCTCTAGCGATTGCATGGAGAGGGTATGCGTGTTCGCTATCGCTCGTTGGAAACAGCGGGCAATGGGAAGGATTGGGCACTTTTCTCCATCGAGAAATAGAACCCGGAGTAGAAGGGGACTGACAGCTTCGGGAACAGCGGCAATTTCAGCGACAATTCGAGAGCTCGCCACCGGTCGATGAGTTTGTATCCTCCTGCCGCGAACGACGATATCAGTTCGTCCGAATTCCATACCTTGCACGGGAAAGCGCAGGACTCGGTCTGCTGAGCGCTGATGAAGGAAGGTTGGGTTTCGTGAACAGGACTTCGATTGATCAGTATGTGTTTGGGCGGGTTGTTGAACAGCTGCAAGAATGCGGGTATGTCTTTTTCCCAGTAGTGAAATGCTCCTGAAACCAGCAGGATTCGATCGCTCTCAAACGCGCCTGGAGAATCCACGAACCGCAGAGAGGCAGCTTTTCGTTCCGCTGCGATCCGGCGTCCGTTTTCCAACATGAGCGGTATATCGAAGACGGTCCACTCGATGTTCCCCAGATTCAGCAAGCGCGGCGAGTAGCTGTAGTAGACATTCCCCACATTGCCGCCAAAATCAAAAATTCTTGGATTCCGCGGGTGAATATTTGAAATCCAGTACAACGCGGCGTAGTCGCTTGGGCGAAGGGATTCGGAATGGCGGAGATGGACTTCAATTTCGCCGGGATCTTCGTGGCCGACCAGGTTTGCCCTTCGCGCAGCCCTCCATCCTTCTTCAAACGTCGCATACCAGCCGTAGGGCCCGCTGAAGGCGTTTAAGGCGTGCCTGCCACCAGGAATGCCGGCGATTCCCGTCAGGACGGTGCGGCAAGGTTCCGAAGCCAGAACTTCGACGGAAGCTTTTCGGAGAGTCAAGAACGCCTCGGCGATCAGTGTAGCGCAGTATTTCCGAACGCCGGCTGGCCGGTGCGCAGTTCATTGGCCAGCCGCAGAAAATCATCGTTTTCGGGGGAACCCTGCGTGAGATCGAGATTTATTCCGAAAAGGCGGTCGTTCTTACTCACGTACACCAGGACGGGCCGGTCACCCCACCCGCCATCGAAAACGATCACGGTGGAGTATCCCTCGCCTCCCCCGGGAAGGGAGCCCATCCCCTCTCCCGCCAAGTCGGCGAAGTTTGGAGCATCGGCCCCATTTGGGAGTTCGCTGACCAGGACACGGCCAGCCGATCCCTGGTACGCGCAGGAATTCGCATAGGGCGCGACGGTGACTGGATCGCCCAGCAGTTGTTGCAGCTGATTGGGAGGCAACAAGCCACAATATCCTGGGTTGGGAGGAATCACATCCTGCTGTTGCCGGACACTTCGTCCCGAACGCACAAAGACTTCGACTCGGTCAAAGGAAGTCGAAAAGACGGAAGGGCCGCCGTATTGCGCTGCTTTCTGATGAACCAGACTGCAACCGAGGCACACGACCGCGCAGGGATCTCCGGCGCTTGTAGGGAAAGCCGCTGACCGGTTGTGGATGCCCACGTAATGAACGTTCGGACCTCCCACACCCGCCTTTAGCAGAGCCAGCATCGGATAGTCGTAGTGCTGAACCGAGGCGTCGAGCCCGATGTTGCGGCACCCAGCTGCCTGCACGAAGCGCGCTGCGGCGAAAAACGAATCAGCAAGATAAAGGTGTTGATCCGCGAAGTACATCTTATCTCTGGCCATCCTCAAGAGACTGGGTACAGGTACCCTTCTGTGGGCCTCCCTGATTTGCAAAAGGGGCCGAGGAGAATTCAAGAGGATAAAAGGAACAGACCCAGCAATGACTGTGGTCGCCACGAACGCGACGATCCATCGGGGGCAGACCTCAGACAGCACTACCGCAACCACAGCACATGCCAACATGAACAGGGGTAGATGAAACCGTCCATTCCAGGGCTGCCAGCGGAGGCTTGCACAGAAAAAGACAAACGCACCGATCAACCCGATCGTAAAGATGGCGGTCTCCCGCTTCGAGGGTGAGCGCATAAGAAGAATCAGCGGGAGAACTGTGAGAAACAGAAAGAGAACGAGCAGATTTCCAGCACGGGTCTCGGTTAGAGACAAGCTGTTGAGTCCGAATGGAATCGTTTCCCCTGCATTCCCTCCCTCGATCATCCGTGGATCGTCGGGATCGGCGCCGAGGCCGCGAATCATTCCCCTGAAAACCTTCTCCGTCAGGGCGTCGATCCGGCCGGTTGTTCCTAGGTGCAGGGCGGCGTTTCGCAGGACATTTGCGGCAATGTCTTGCGGCTTGAATGTGCCATTGGCAAAACGCCGTTGGCCCAGAGTGTCGGCATCGCCGTCGGCGGAAGCAAAGCCAAGAGGCGAACCGCTCAGCCGCATGTTCCGTACGTAGAGAGGGCCGTTAAGCATCAGAATGATGACGGCGACGGCTGGAATCCACGGAAGAAACTTTCTCCGGCGATCTGCGGGCCACATCCAGAAAACCGCGACCAGGAGCGCCGGCAGGAGCGCGTAAGCGGTGCCTTTCGTCATCACGGTCAGCCCAATCGCCGCCGCGCCCAGCAACGCATTCGTCCAACTTGGGTCAGAGCGCCATCGCAGGAGGCAATATACGCAGGCCACGACCCAGAAACCGATCGTTTCGTCCGGTTTACTGCTGGAAGCGAACAAAATAGCGCTTGGGATCGTGGCGCAAAGCAGCGATGCGAGAAGTTGTGCCGACCGGCTGCCTCGGAGTTCTCTCACAATTAAAGAGACCCCGACGATACTTCCCGCAAAAGAGAACCAGGATACAAGATCGGCGAATCGATCGCTCCCTTGCAGCGCGATCAGGTGCATCATTGTGTAGTCGGCCCATGGGCTCATCATGAGCTGTTGATAGTCGACTGTGGGGTACATGCGCACGCTGTGATTTTCGAGCCACATGATGGCGCGCGGCAGGTTGTACTGCATCGCGTCCCACGAATCTGGCGCCGCGACAAGGGCGATCACTGCCGTTAGGACAAGAATCGCCCCGATTGCCCCGATCGAAGCTCGTTCGATGCCGGAAAATGTCACAGGTGCTGGCTGGACGCGGCTGTCAGGAGCAGCGGTGGATGGCGTTTTCATCGTGCGGATCGCGGCCAGCCACGCGAAGGCGGCTGCAAGTAGCCACGCCGCGGCTATACCATGAGCGGAAAGGCGTGTGATGCTGCTCAGAATCTCCGTGGCCAAGGCGAGCCATACGGCCCATATAATCGCAGCCTCTATAAAGCCTGCACGCCA
>JBEKTG010000027.1:0-15069 GCA_049516275.1 Candidatus Acidiferrales bacterium | reverse complement strand
TTGATGAACATCCCGCGGGTGCTGATATCGGGCGGCCGTGTAGCAACCTCCTCGCTGTGGCCTTCGTAGGTAACGGAGAGATCGCGCAGGCTGGAAAAGCGGTACACCAGCCGCGATTGGTTGGGCGGTATCTCGGAACTCATTCTCGGACGGCTCCTTGCCCAGCGAGGGAACGTTTTCGGGGTTTTGCCGCGGCTGGATTGGGCGCCTTCGCGCCGCAAAACGGACAAAACAGGAAGGAAGACGAAATGTCCGTGCCGCATGTCTGGCAGCACGACGAAGCAATCGGTTCGACGGGAATCACGCGCAGGACTTCTTCAATCGTCGTCACACCCTCTCGCACGCGTTCGAGCGCGTATTCCTGCATCAGTTTCATTCCATTCTGCCGAGCCAGCTCGCGGATATCTTCGTTGCGCGCTCCGGAACGGATCGCCGAGCGAATGGAGTCGTTAAATGTCAGCAATTCGAAGATGCCGATGCGTCCTTTGTAGCCTGTCAGGTCGCACAGTTCACATCCCACCGGAACGCTTTCCATCTCGGGAGGCTTTGCCACGCCAGCGCCCTTGAGCCGTGAAACGAATTCGGGGCTCGCGCCTACCACTTTATGACATGCGCACAACCTCCGGATCAGCCGCTGCGCAATCACGCCCGTAAGCGACGCGGCGATTTGAACCGCGGGCAAGCCCAAATCGGCTAATCGCGTAATGGCTGATACGCTGTCGTTGGTGTGCAGCGTGGAAAGCACGAGCTGGCCGGTCTGCGCGGCCTTCATCGCAATCGCCGCCGTTTCCTGGTCCCGAATCTCGCCGATCATGATCACGTTCGGCGCCTGGCGCAGCGCGGAGCGCACGCACGCGGCATACGTATGCCCGGCCTTGCTATTCACCTCGACTCGGTTCAACCCCGGCAATGCATATTCGACCGGATCTTCCACTGTAACGATATCGATGGAGGGCTTTCGTGCGAGGTTCAGCGCCGAGTAAATCGTCGTGCTCTTGCCTGAGCACGTAGAGCCGGTGACCAGGATCATCCCTTGGGGCACACCCAGCATCTGCTGGAACGCCTCCGCGATCTCCGCGGGGAAGCCGAGTACAGCGAAGTCCTGCTGCGGAGCTTCGGCGTCCAACAGCCGCAGGACGATCTTTTCCCCGCATTGCGTCGGCAGTGTAGAAACGCGGATGTCCAATCGGCGGTTCGCGATCTTCACAAGAAAGCGTCCCGCCTTGGGAGCGCGGCGTTCGGTTATATCCATGTCGCACAGAATCTTGATGCGCGACACCACCGAGCTTTGCAGCGATTGTGGAATACGCTGATAATCGCGCAGCAGGCCATCTACGCGGAGACGCACCACCGAGTCGGCGGCTTGCGGTTCGATATGAATGTCGGTCGCCTGCTTGTCCGCCGCTGCCGTGATGATGGAAGCTGCTAGCCTTACGGCTGGTGTCGACTTCTGCAGAAGTTCCGCCTGCATCCCGTGAACCGCTTCCACATTCCGCCGTAGCGAACTCGATGAGATGAACTCCACGCGCGCGTCGCCAGTGTTTGTGGCCGCATCCGCAGTTCCCGCTTCAGCGGGTGCCTTGCGATACCACTTCTCGATGGCCTTTTCGATGTCGTCGCGGAATGCGAGCCGCGCCACGATTTCCATCCCGGTCGAGAAGCGCAGTTCGTCGATGATCCGCAGGTTCTGGGGCTCGGCCATCACCATCACGAGTTTGGTGGTGCCTTGCGTTTCGATAGGGAGAGCGCAGCATCTTTTGGCGAGCCCCTGCGGTACCAATGGAAGCACGCCCGGATCAATGTGAACCTTTTCGCAATCGAGGTAAGGAACGCGCGTCACTTCGGTCAGAGCAGAGGCTAAATCGGGCTTCGATACGAAGCCGCGCTCCAGCATGAGTTCGCCCAGATGGACGAGCTTGCCTTCCTGATCCTCAATGGCCTTCGTGAGGTCGGCGGAAGATATCTGTCCGCGATCGCGCAGAACTTCGCCGAGCTTTTTTCGCTTCATGGTCAGGAATCCAGTCTTCAAAACGAATCGAGTCAGCTTGCGAGGTCTCGCGAAAACATAGCGAGAGCTTCAAAACGGCATAGGATTTCCGAAAATCGCAGTTGCTTCCGGTTCCGTCAGAATGCCCTTCTTGATCATCAGTCTCACCAGCCGCACGAGAGATTCTCGATCAGAACCGTGAGGCAACATGGGCTTTGGCTTCGCAGGCGGTGCTGCGGCCACGGGCTGTTCCTCGCGCTGGCTCACCTCTTCACCCAGCCAGATGGCCAGGGTCTTGCGCTGTTCTGGCTTTATGTCGTCAAACGCGATGCCCATTCCAAGCCCGGATTGCGAATACACCACGATTCCGGTGGCCTCAAAGCGGTGACTGCCCTCGCGGATCGTCACGCGAACGTGGGAGCCCGCGTCGAAGGGAACCAGCGTATCCACGAAACACCCGCCGGGCCCGAGGTCCGTGGTGCGAGTCGAAAACACCGCCCCTGTGCCCAATTCCACCACGTCTGCCGCGGCTATAAACGGGTGCCGGTTGGATCCGCGCCGTTCCGCCTGGCTGGCCGATGTCGCGCCCTTCAATTTTTCGTCATGGTCGTACATTCTGCCACCTGCCTTCGGCAAGTATTTTCCCGCACGGTATGCAATCGGCGGGCAGGCCCACTTGTTGACTCTATTGTCTCTACCCAAGGGAACTCCCTACAAGCGCAATCCCTGTGAGATTGTTCAAAGTTGAACGGAGGCCTCACACAGAAGAGACTGATTCGTTTGAGGTTGCGGCGGTGCCAAGCTCTTCCCTCACGGATTCTGAGTATCTTCCCTTATAGACGAACCCTCCGGCCCTCAACTAGACTGTCGCAACAAGGAGGGCGAATGTCAGCGATCGAATACGGAAGCTATTATTGGTGCGTTGTGCTCAATCGCGAGCGCGACGGCGAGCACGGGCAATCGGGGGATTCGATTTATCTCCACGCGGATGAGATGTCGATTGAAGGAGGCACCCTTACGTTCAAAAGCGCGGGGCGGCGCCCGGCAGGAACCGACCCCAAGAGCCATAACGACTCCGGCGGAAATGGAGAGGGGAAGCCCAAGGAAAACTCCGAGAACAAGGAAATGATCTATATCGCTTTTGCGCCCGGATCGTGGAAGATGGTCTATGCCGCCAAGCTGCAGGACGGCTCCCCGGCATCTGTCGAGCATTGGAACAAGGGGCAGGCGGGGCAGTCTCAAACCGGCAACATGCCGGCAAATGCGGGGGCCAGCGGTTATATTCCTAACGATTCGGTGCAATCGCCCCAGCCGTTCGTTGCGTCTAAATAGCGAGAAGCTCTCGCGATGAGGAAATCATCGAATATGGCTGTGACAGACGGTAACGATCCGACAGTGTTCTCCAAGGCCGTCCGCGGTGCTTTGCGGTTAGGGTTTCGTCGGGCTTACCCGCGCGTGCTGGTGGACGCCGAAAAGTTTCTGCATCACGCGCGGCGGGCCTACAACCTTCCCATCGAATCCTGGCGCGATATGCACAGCCTTGATGAACAAACCATTATCCCCGCCGCCGAAAAAATTATCTGGTCCTCCGCGAGAATGGCGGCGCTTGAGGGCATGGGCCTCGGCATAGGCGGCATGGCAACTCTGCTACCCGACATGGGTATCCTGGCCGCGATCACCATTCGCATGCTGCAAAAGCTCAGCTTGATTCACGGTTTCGAGTATTCAACCTCGGACGAAATGGCCGCCCTCTGGCTCGCAGCCGCCACAGCCGCGGGGCTGGATTTTACGCGCGAGTTCGTGGAGAAGCGCGCGATCGAGCATCTAGTGCCGAGACTCGTCGATGCCATGGCCGTGAAGGTGGGCGCGGAAGTGGCGGAGAAGTGGGCTGGGCGCGTGATTCCCCTGGTCGGCGCGGGCGCCGCCGCCGCTCTAAACTACTACTTCGTTCGATCCTGGGGAAAGCGGGCCCATCTTCATTTCCTGGAAAAGCACCGCGCTGTGCGGGGGCACCTCTTTGCGGAACGCGCTTTCCTGCCTGCTCCTACACACTAGAACGCCGCTTCTTAGGGCTCCTGGTTTTGCATTTTGTTCGTATGGGTAAACAACCCTCGATTTTGGCTTCCTCGCATCCACAGCCAATCTTTAGTAAGACCTTCATAATCAGCGTATTGTGTCGAAGTTGCCGATGCTGCCCTCACTCTCAGATCGGTGCTTTCTCTACCGAGCAGAGCCTGTGCCAAAATGGAAAACGTGCGCAATTGCGCCGATAATTGACATACGTCGTAGGTAGAACTACGCACGGTCGGCCCCCAGCCGATTCATTAGAAGAGTGAATTGCGCGCCCTGCGTGGTGGCGGGGTGTCGCCGACAAAAAGAGGCGACCATAACATGCGGCTTTTCGATCGCGTGGACTCAGCCAGTATTGAAAAGCGGGAATTTCAGCTGGCCATGTTTTCGCTGTCCGTGATCACCGTCCTGGTGGCGGGGGTCGCAATCCTGATGTATCCAACTATTGAAAGCCACCCGGTCATGTTCAGCGCACGAACCCTGAAGATATCGTTTTTCGGGTTTTGCGCCCTGTCGTTGCTTTTGCTGGTGTACCTCGTCGACCGTCAAATCGTGGTGCAGCGTCTCCGCCGGGAGATCCGCCAGGCGGAAGCCCGCTACAGCACGCTTCACCGCCAGGTTGGCCAGGACCTGATACAGACACTCGCCGGAATGAACCCCTTTCAGGACCGTCTTTCGATGGAATTCCGCAGGGCCGTCAATCTTCGCGACACTCTTTCGGTAATGGTCATCCAGCTGATTCCGAACCCCAACATGGTCAAGTCCGGAGAAATCGTCGCGGCGCTGGGAGATGCGGTAAAAGCCATCAGCCGGAAGCTGCGGCGCGAAGACTCCCTGTACCATTTCGCGGAAGGCGTTTTTGGAGTGATGCTGCCCGGAGTCAACGTGCAGAATGCCCGCATCGCGGCCGCCCGCCTAACCGACAGCTTGAACGACGTTTCCGGTGCCGTCGACCGCTTTACGCACGAAGTGAAGATCTTCAACTATCCACAGCACGCTGCGACTGCTTCTGAGTTGGAGAGCGCTGTTCGTTCGCTGCTGCCGGCAGAGATGGTTTCCGAACCTTCTATCTCCGAAATGTACGAAACGCAGTCCCGAAGATCCCGTTAAAATACTCGACAGATTTTGCAGCCGGCAATTATCGTTGACCGGGCGGCAGCCCTAAATCCTCTTTTCGAGCGCGACTCGGTCCCAGCCTCCGAGATCGGCACCCGCGTCGTAGGTGGTTTCGAGGAACTGCATCAAGGCAGCCTTTGGGTCAGGCGCGTTACGCACTTCTTCGTAAGGCAGAATGAACTCGCTGAGTTGCGTGTTGTAATAGGCCGCAGAGGGTTGCACCTTTGCTTCGCGAAATCCTGCGGGTTCGGGAGCCGCGTATGCATAAAAGGCTGCATCTGCGACAGCTCCGCCCCCCGGCCACCAACCCACGCTGATCTCTTCGTGGGAATAGGCATCCTTCGTCACCGGATCGGCGCCCGGGCGCTCGGGCGCGGGCCTGCCGGAGAACCGCGTCACCGCCAGATCGAAGCTTCCCCAGAAAAAATGAACCGGGCTTACCTTTCCTATGAAGCGCGCGCGGAATTCCTTGAAAATCGTGTCCAGGGTCACCAGGAGCCGCCAGAAGCGGTGCGCGTATTCCGGATCGTAGCGCGAATGCGTCACGTCCTGATCGAAGCGAATCGGATCCGGCACCTCCACCGGCATAGGCCAGACCTTCGCCTCGATCCCCAGGGCTCGCAGCGAATCGATAAACTCCCGGTAGAATCCGGCGACCGTGCGCGTATAGAGCCGAAGGGTCTTCGATTGATTGGTGCTCGTCACGATATCGGCCTTGTGATCGATGAAATCGAAATGGATCTCGAAGATGCCCCGGTCGTAAGGAATGGGAGAGGTGGTCAAGCCGCGCGCGCTCACGTAGAGCGGCACCTCCCACCAATGATTGATGTGGGGGCTCAGTTCCAGGCGCACCTTGCCGGCAATCTGAAGCCACATGTGCAGCGTGTCGCACGTATCCTTCCATTCCGCCAGGGGCAGAGCGGGCCAGGATTCGCTTCTCGGAGTTGTCAGGTTGCTTGCCATCGCGCCTCGGTCGGAGAGTAAGAATCGCAACTCAACTTGTTACAGGGCCGTGCGCTGCTTTGCCACTAGGAAGGGGAATCGATCTCCATTTCATCGACGTAGCACCACTTCCAGTCCTCGCCAGGCTCGAAGGATTGCATAATCGGATGGTGCGTTGCGTGGTAGTGCTTGGTGGCGTGCTTGTTCTTCGAACTGTCGCAGCAGCCCACGTGCCCGCATATCAGGCACAGACGCAGGTGGACCCAGGTGTCGCCCATTTTCAGGCATTCTTCGCAGCCCGTCGTCTTTGGTTTTACGTTGCGGATCTGACTCACGTGCGTGCAGGTGTTCGCCATTTTCGAATTCCCCCCAGGTTATGCTAAAACAAATCGTGTCCAGTGCCTATCCGCAATTCTCTCCGGCTGATGCCTGACTCCGCTCGCCTCCCATCTCTTCGTTCGCGGAGGCCGGCGCGGCGGCTTCGACGGAGCGAACTCCCCGTCGACACTATCAAACTCTCCCGCTACCTGGTGGGTAAAACGCTGGTCCACGACCTCGCGGAAGGCCGCGTAAGCGGCCGGATCGTCGAGACCGAAGCATATCCCGTCGGTGACGCTGCGGCTCATTCCTTTCGGGGACGGACGCCCCGGAACGGCTCGCTCTTTCTCCCCCGCGGGCACGCGTATGTTTACTTTGCCTACGGTTCCAGCTGGATGATGAATATCTCCAGTGAAGCTGCCGGCGTGGGTGCCGGAGTTTTGATCCGCGCTCTCGATCCGATCGAAGGCATCGAAATCATGGAGCGCAATCGCGGTGTGTCGCGCCTTACGGACCTTACCCGCGGACCCGGACGGCTGGCCCAGGCGATGCGAATTAACAAAGCGCAGGACGGGCTTGATCTGTGCTCCCCGGACAGCCCCCTCTGGCTGGGAAGCGCGGTTCAAGCCACGGGGCCGATAGGCGTTACGACCAGAATCGGCCTGTCCCGCGAGGCCCACCGCCTGTTTCGGTTCTTCGAACGGGGCAATCCCTTTGTGAGCGGCCCAAGGTCCTTGCTGGGGTGAGGGAACTCCGATTGCCCTGGCCCGGCACCTTCCGTATCATGGAGCGCTCTCGAATCCCTCCACAAATGCTGAAGGGCTCTCAGCGGGCGAGCCGAATGAAGACCCGAAACAGGAGGCAGTCAGCGGTGAGTGAAATGTTGACGGTAATTGCTCATGCCCGAGCCAAGCCGGGCAAAGAAGCCCAGGCCCGCGAAATCCTACAGGCGCTCGTGGCACCCACGCGTCTGGAAGAAGGATGCATCGACTACGATTTGCACCAATCGGCGGACGATCCCTCGTCTTTTGTTTTCTATGAAAACTGGACGAGCCCCGCGGCCCTCGAAGCTCACGCCAGGTCTCCGCATATCACTCATTTTCGAGGCATTTGCGCCGAAAGCCTCCTCGAGCCACCCGTACTCTCGAGATGGAGACTCCTGCCCTGAAAGCGCCCCTTGGTATCGGGTGATCCCTGGAGTTACTAACCTGTAACTAACTGGTCCCAATAATTGCCATTCCGGCACATCGTTCCAGCGCGCTATTGCGCTTGACGCCGAATCCCGAAACAATTGGAGCTAACGCGGTAGCTTTCTTACATATAGGCTGATGCCCCAGGACCTGCAAACTCGTTATGTTCCGGGCCGCCGTTTCGGCAAAGAGCGGCGTACCAGCCCACGCTATCCGTTTACGGCCACGTGCGACGCCACCGAGCCTAAATCGGGCGCCAAGATCATCGGCCGAACCTCCGATCTTGGCCGGGGTGGCTGCTACATCGACTCCATCGGCCCCTTTCCCAAGGGCACCAGCCTCGTTGTGCGTATCAACAGGGAGAACCAGACACTCAAGATGTCCGCGAAGGTAGCCTTTGCGCAGCCCGGCATGGGAATGGGGCTCGCCTTCACGGAGTCTGAACCCGATCAACAGTCGCTCCTCGATCGGTGGATTGCCGAATTAAGCGGTGAATCAATCCCCAAGCCTGGCGCCGCTGCTCCGACCAGTGCTTCAGCCTCCGAAAACCGGGAAAGTGCCAAGGTGGGAGACAGCCAGCCGCTCTACGTGGTCAACGAACTCATTCTGCTTTTGCTTCAAAAGGGAGTGCTCACCGAATCGGAAGGAAGGTCTCTGCTGCAAAAGCTTATGAAGTAAGGTCCCCGCCAGCTTTCAGGACTCGAACTGCTTCTGAAACGTATTGAATTCCCGCTTGAGGTCCGCGATTTCGCTCTGAAGTTGAGACACTTTCTGTTCGAGGCTCGTTATGCGGTCCGGGCTTCCGCCGTCTTTAGCCGGTGTTTCTTCACTTACGTTGCTTTGCGCAACTTCCACATCTCCTGAAAACAAGTGCGCGTAGCGGACCTCCTTGGTTCCGGGCTGGCGCGGAAGTATTTTCACCAGTGGAGGGTCACGCTTCATCAGTCGCTGCAACGTGGACTCGACTTCGCTGAGGTCGTCGAATGAATGCATGCGCTCGGATCGGGAGCGCAGCTCGCCGGGCGTCTGCGGGCCTCGCAGCAGCAGGACGCACAGGACGGCCGTTTCGCGCCGGTCGAAATTGTAGGCCTCCTGAAGGCGATGCTCGTATTTCGTGACGCGCCCATCAAAGCTGTCCGCCGGGCCGGCAAGAGCATGTTTCTCCAGCCCGCGGATGGCCTGGCGAACGCTCTCCTCGTCCAGATTCATCACCGGATCGCGATTCGATTTCTGATTGGAGGCGTTCACGAGGGCGTTCAGAGAAAGTGGATAATAGTCCGGCGTCGTCACGCCCTTTTCGACGAGCGCTCCCAGAACGCGTGCTTCGATATCGCTGAGGATCAGGTCCACGGATTCAAATAATACTGTACCGCGAGGCGCTAGCAGAGAGCGAAACTGGAATCTGTTGCTACCGGTGGTTGCAATACTGTCTCCTGCTGGCCTCTTATCCACACTTCCGGGTATTCAGGCCGATGGCTCCGATAGGATATTGAAACGCAGGGCTCGCCGCGCG
The DNA here is from genome assembly GCA_049516275.1 of Candidatus Acidiferrales bacterium. GTDB lineage: Bacteria > Acidobacteriota > Terriglobia > Acidiferrales > UBA7541 > Palsa-295. The sequence goes on along the minus strand of JBEKTG010000027.1, from coordinate 5,933 downwards.
CACAATGACCCGGTACCCCACCCCAACCGCGAGGAATTTATGGCCACTCACCGAAGCAGTTCCGAAATGCCCTACCGCGCCCTCGGCATCACCGGCGAAAACGTTTCCGCGATCGGCCTGGGGGGCTGGCACATCGGATTGAAGCGCGTCAGCGAAAAGCTGGCGATCAGGATCATCCGCGCCGCCATCGACCGTGGCATCAACTTCCTGGACAACTCGTGGGACTACAACGCAGGCGTCAGCGAAATCCGCATGGGCAAAGCCTTGCGTGAAGGTTATCGCGAAAAGGTTTTTCTGATGACCAAGATTGATGGACGCTCCGCTAAGGAAGCCACGAAGCAGCTGGAGCAATCGCTCAAGCGCCTGAAGACCGACCGCATCGACCTCGTCCAGCACCACGAAATTCTGCGCTACGAAGATCCCTATCGCATCTTCGATAAAGAGGGCGCGAACGCTGCCTTACTTAAGGCTAAAAAGGCGGGCAAGATCCGTTACATCGGCTTCACCGGCCACAAAGATCCGCACGTCCATCTTCAGATGCTGGAGGTCGCGCGAGAAAACGGCTTCCACTTCGACACGGCGCAGATGCCCCTCAACGTGATGGACGCACATTTCCGCAGCTTTGCCAAATTGGTGGTGCCGGAGCTGGTGAGAGAAAAAATCGGCGTCCTAGGCATGAAGCCCATGGCCAACGGCATCATTCTGAAGTCCAAAACCGCCACTCCGATCGAGTGCCTTCATTACGCGCTGAACCTGCCGACCTCGGTCGTCATCACCGGGATCGACAGCATGAAGATTCTCGACCAGGCCTTCGAAGCCGCGCGCACCTTCCACCCGTTAAGCGATGCCGAGCTCTCCAAAATCCTAGCCAAGACCGCGAAAGCGGCAGCGGACGGCCAATTCGAACCGTTCAAGATCAGCTCGATCTTCGACAGTACCGCCGAACATCCTGACTGGCTCGGCGAAGAACCCAAACGCCTCCAAAATCTCATGCAGCAATAAGCGCCATGCCGCGCGACGCGGTCAATCGGCCGCAAGATGGCGCGCACACTCTTTTGGTCAAATTATTGACCGTTCACCAGCGAAGAAATATACTCCCCCATTGCAATAGCGCTTTGCCGCGCCACTCATCGCGAAGGGGGATTCATGAAGAACGTGCGTGGATTTGTGCTGCTGGGCTTGGCGGCGATGGCTGCCGGCGCTATTTTTGCCGCCACGATGACCACCCCTCCGCCCTGGGCCTTTCCTGTGAATCCGCCTGCCACCCCTCCCAGGAACACCGACACCAGCCCGAAGCACGTGCCCGGTAGCAGCGTCGCGCTCACCGTCGATCAAACGCGCGACGGTTATAACGTCCCCGACTGGCACCCGGACGGGCATCCCCCCATGCCTGAGATCGTGGCTCATGGACGCAAGCCGGAAGTTCGCGCCTGCGGTTATTGCCATCTCCCGAACGGTTTCGGCCGTCCGGAGAACGCCACAATCGCCGGACTTCCCGCAGACTACATCGCGCAGCAGATCGCCGATTTCAGGAGCGGCGCGCGCATCAGCTCTGAGCCAAAAATGGGGCCCCCGGTGGCGATGGTCGCCATCGCGAAAGCCGTGCCCGATCCCGACGTGAGCGTGGCCGCCGCCTATTTTTCGAGCCTGCATCTGAAATCATGGATTCGCGTCGTCGAGACCGACACCGTCCCCAAGACGCACGTCTCCGGCAGCATGCTAGTCCCCGACGCAACGGGAGGCACCGAGCCCATCGGCGAACGCATCATCGAAACGCCCGAGAACCTCGACCGCACCGAGCTCCGCGACGCCGCCTCCGGTTTCATCGCCTATGCGCCCGTCGGCAGCGTCGACAAAGGCACGGCTCTTGTAACCACAGGAGCCGCCGGAAAGACCACCGCCTGCGGCGTGTGCCACGGCCAGGATTTGCGCGGACTTGGCCCGGTGCCTCCGATTGCAGGCCGCTCCCCAAGTTACGTCGTCCGCCAGCTGGTCGATTTCCAGAACGGCACGCGCAACGGCCGCTGGAGCGCGCTGATGAAGCCCGTAGTAGCCAGGCTCACAGTAAGCGACCTGGTCTCAATCGCCGCCTACACCGCCTCCCGAACGCCATAATCGAAGCGCCGCTTTTCGCCGTTATCCCTATTCGGGAGCGAGTCTGAGAGGCTGCCTTTTTGCTCCTTTTGCGGGTGCCCGACCCTTCGGTGTTAAGGGTCGGCCTTCTGCTCTTCTTGCCGCTGCTTTTGCTTCCGTTGTCATCCCGAGCCCATACGCGCCCGGCGCGGATGGGTGAGGGACCTGCTTCTTCTTTCGCCGTTGCGGGTGTCAGGCCAAGCGAAGAACGGTTCTCCATCGTTCGCCTTTCGAGCGATGAATCCCTCCCGATTGTCGATGCACCGGATGCCAAGATGTCGCCAAGCCTCTCCCCGGGAACGCCAATCTCCCGATTGGCGGGTTTGTCTTAGTCCTTTCCCTCGCCGCAACGGCAACTCACGCCGGCGCCGTCCCCCCGGGCCGCATCGACGCCTGTCCCGCCTCGATCTGCTCCTGCACGTGTCGCCGAAACTCCGTCGGATGGGCGATCAGCGTAAACGGCTCCGGCGTCCCTCCCGTGCCGCGGACGATCACCGTCCCGTACCCCAGCATCCGCCCCAGGAACGGCTCGGTAATCACAATGCTTTCCACGCGCGAAAGCAGCAGCTCGATCGTACGCCGTGACATGATCCCGGTCTTGATCAGGATACGCCGGTTCGTCACCGCCATCTCCGTCGCATTGCGCTTCAGCACAGCCACCAGCACCGTGATTGCGGCCAGAACGATAAGCGTCAGTCCCGCCCCTGCCCAGAGCTTCGCATCCTCCGTCGCGTTCTGCCGCTGTGCCATCGACGCGTAGAGGCAATAAAATCCTCCCAGCGCCACCACGACGCCCACCAGCAGCGGAAACAGCACCGCCACCGAGTGGAGCCGCGTCCGGTAGAGAATCTTCTCCCCGGAGATCAGATTTTTCTCGATATAGCCCATGGAATCTCGCCTCCCTGGGGACCGGAAGCCCACCCCCTGCCCGCGCGGCAAGAATTCTATCCCAAAGGTGCTATTCTCGGATTTAGGGATGCGAGCGCCGCGCCTCTCGCACAAAAAGATGGCTTCTCACGAAACAGATCGAGGTCCGAATCAAAGCCCGAACGAAAGCATGAATCAAGGCGCGGACAAACCCTTTGTGGTTGACCCGAACGTGCGAATCGGCCACGTACACCTGAAAGTGGCCGATCTCGACCGCGCGCTGAAGTTCTACTCCGGGATCCTCGGGCTTCAGATCACCCAGCGGCTCGGGGAAGGAGCCGTGTTTCTCTCCGCGGGTGGCTATCACCACCACATCGCGCTCAACACCTGGGAAAGCCTCGGCGGCTCGCTCCCACCGCGCGGCACCACTGGTCTGTACCACACCGCGATCGTGTATCCCACGCGCGCCGCGCTCGCGGAAGCTTTTCGCAGAGTGCTCGTGGCGGAGATTCCTCTCGAAGGCGCGGCCGACCACGGCGTGAGCGAATCCATCTATCTGCGCGACCCGGAAGGCAACGGCGTCGAATTGTACTGGGATCGTCCCAAGGAGCAGTGGCCGCGCACACCGGACGGAAAACTAGCGATGTTCACTCACCGCCTGGACTTGCGCGATCTGTTCAACGAAGCGCCGCCCGCCATCCACCTAAGCCCCGGCCCGCGCGACCTGTAGCGCTCGCGATCAGTCTGGTCCAAGCACAAGTTCGAGGCCCGCTGCTTCGGCAAACGCCCGGAAGTCCTGGTCCCGTGTGAGGAGGGGAATCCGACCGTCGACGCAACTCTGGGCGATGAGTGCGTCGCCCAAGCGCGCCTTGCGCCGCTTTGCGAGAACTTTCGCGCGCAACATTCCGGCGCGTTGCCAATAGCCGGCTTCGTTTTGTATCAATGGTACTTCTGAGAGGGCCTTGGCAACGGCGGGCGGGAGCTTGGGATCGCTCAAGAGTTCGGTAAGCACGGCCGGAACCATGGTCACCTGCCTGTCTTCCAGTGCGTTATCGAGCAGTCGCGCATCTTTGCCTGTCCCGCCTTCCAAAAAGGCGATCCAGGTGCTCGTGTCCGCCGTGATCATCGATCGGACTTGAGCTCTGCAGCAGTGCGCGAAAAGCGAACCTTGCCCCGGAGATTCCGCAGGCGGGCATACGTACTCGATGCCGCGAGGATTTGCAGCCCGGCCCGCACGGTCTCTGTGATTCCCGTGCCGCTGGCCCGCTGAGCCTTGTCCAGCAATTCCTCAGGCACTTCTACCGTAATCTTGCGCGCTGTCCCCATGTGCTGAATTTTACCATACTCCATACCAGCATTGAATATGGTACAGCTTGTGAAAACGACACGCGGCACCCGCCCGGACGTTTCGCGATCCGCGCGGTGAAGACTCAGCTAGCCACTACTGCCTCTCCGATACCTCGATGTTATGGAAGGACCGGGGATTCGCAGCAGTTCCCCTTGCCATGAGCGTCAGGACTTTCCCATCCTCGGAAACCGAATACCGGGCCGTCTCCAGAGCCTTGCCATCCCTCGTGAAAGTGGCTTCCACGGTGCGGGCGTCGATGCGTTTGGTAGAGACGGTTTCCCCCTCGTCTTTTGCCCCGATAGAGGGATAAGCCTTGCCGTCAGGCTTGACCGTAAACGTGTGCGTCGTGGGCTTTCCCGCGGCGTTGATACCCTTGACGAATACCTTTCCATCGGCGTCCCAGGTCCGGGTTTGGCTCGTCGGCGCCGGACCCGGATCGAAATGCGACCTTGCGGTGTTCAGTTTCCACGTCCCGGCGAATGGGTTCCCCTGAGCCATCGCCAATGCCGAAGCGAACAAGCCAACGCACATGGCGCCGACGATCGGCAGGTGTCGCCTCACGAGCCGTCCTGTCCTGGAACATCTCTGTGTTGATTTCATCGTTTCTCCGTCACCCTTCGCGAGATTGTTTTCTGCCCTATCAGTCACGCCTGCTCATGCCTCCAAAACAGCAAGATAATACATCGGTTTTGGCGTATTGACCGTCGGGAAGGGAATTGGAAACTTAGTTCGGGGAAGCGCAGGCCAAACGGAAGATTCTGCGCGACCGAGGCAACGCTAAGCGAGTAGGACGGTTGGAGGCACGGGCGGGAATCGAACCCTCGGTGAAGGTTTTGCAGACCTTTATATTCTGGAACTAACCCGTGTTGGCGAGCTAACGTCCAGCGCATATTGCGCAGGCACTGCAATCATGATTCCAGCCATTCCTTCTCATCGTAATCGGCATGACTCAGAATGTGTCGGATGTAAGCCATCCTCCATTTGTATTTGATAGTCGGGAGCAGCCTGCACTTGTCTTGACGTCAGTATCAGTAAGGTTGACGATCTAAGGATGAAGCTGATAGATGTCGACGCGTCCATCGTAGGTGGCGATATAGAGCTTGCCGTCGGCAACTACGGGCGGGCAGAACTTGCTGAAATGGAACGCGACTCTTGCTTGACTGCTGTCCCACAGCAGCTTTAGCCGAGGCGTTCCGTCTGGATTCGCCACCGAATCCAAATTTGCCGCGTCATACGCTCGAGCGATTCCATCCACGACATCTTGATTTGCGTTGCCATCGATCGGCGCCAGAGTCCATATGATGCCGTCGCTTGAGCCATGCGAGCTCACGGAAATCATCCCTCCGGTCATTCCGCCAATGCTTTGGTCGAGGGCCAGGGCTCGGGAGGAAATCTCCGCGCCTTTTCCGAGGAAATCTACTTTGCCGGAGTTCGGATCGATCTTCCACGCGCGGAGAGATTCGTTCTCTCCCCAGTCGAACAGAACGGGGCCGGCAGGGCCGTTCCAGTAAGAAGGCGATGCGTGCAAGTGATGAGTCTTTCGAGGAGGACCTTGACCCGGATCGGGACCGCCTCCGAGAGGAAA
>JBEKTG010000026.1:0-15077 GCA_049516275.1 Candidatus Acidiferrales bacterium | reverse complement strand
ACGGCCGCGCCGTTTCAAGTGACGTTCCAGACCACCGGCCTAATCAATCCGATCAACACGCGCCTGCTGGCCTTGCCGCGCTTCCCGTCCGATTGGACCGGAGCACAGCGTTTCGCAGCCGTGGCGCTAGGCGCGTTTTTCGCGATGATGTTCGCCTGGACTCTTTTCACACCGGCCGTCCGCAATCGTTTTTCGCCCCCGTCGAACTCCAAGTCCGCCTCGCTGCCAAGCCGCTGGATGCGCACCGCCGTACCCGCTTTCGCGCTGCTCGCCCTGGCTCTCGCAATCCTGGCCGGGTGCAAGAAGAGCACAGTCGTCTTCGGCTCAACTCCCTCGGGTTCCACCAACATGAATATCGCCGGAACAGCGCAAAACACATCCCGCGCGGTGACGGTCACCCTCAACGTCGTCACCGAATAATCATCGGATACCCGCACCGCGGCTTTCTGCCGCGACAAACGCTACAGGTAAATCAAGCGGCGGTGATAGCTGTAAGGCATACGCCGCCTTCCCTTCGTCTGCTCCGGGCGCACATAGCGCTCGATGAGGTTTTCCGTGGCCATCTGCGCCGTCCCCAGCAAGTCCTGGGCGAGCGCCCGGGCCCCGCGAGACCGTGCCGCCAGCGCCGCCGTTGCAAACGCCAGCGGATCGGTCGCCGAGCGAATCTGTATCGGGTCGGTGCCAAGCGTCAGCGCCGGAAGCACCTTTTCGTAGCGGATGCGAACCGTGATCGATTGCGTGGCGCCGATCAGATTCACCTTGTCCTCGCGCCATTCCCACAGCCGCAAATAAGAACTCGGCTGCAGATTCAGCATGCTGCCGCCGCTCATGAACTTCTCCATCGGCACAAACACGTCGCCGGTGTTGGGCGTCGCCCGTTCCCACAGCATGTGCGGCGCCAGGCAATCGGTGGGAAGCTGCGGGCTCGAAACGTCGCTCAGTTCCGTGTTAGTGACGCCGGTGCCCGAGTTGACGTCCATCTCGATATCCTGCTGCTCGGTAAGCACGCTCACGCCGTTCTCGGCCAGCTCGCGCTGTAGCCCGCGATAAGCCGAATTGAGGAACGGCATCAGCAGCGTGTCCGTGAACACCGCCCCCGCGGAATCGTTCACGAGAGCGCGCACGAGGTTCAGCGCATCTTCTGCTTGCGAATACGCCGTCGTGGGAACAACAGGCATGGAATCCTCCTACGGAGATAAAACGAAGCCAGTCACTCGTACAAAAAACGCAGTCATTCTGAGCGAGACTCATGCGCGAAGAATCTCTCTCGGTTTTCGTAGCAAACAGAACAACGCCGACAATTCGCTTCACTGCTGCACAGCGGGAATTTCCTTCTGCAGAAACGGCACCTTCGCCGCGGCCCAGTCCACCATGCTGTCCCCCGACAGCCCGAACAGCGCAGCGGTGGCATGCCCTGGCTCCAGCGTAAGGTCCACCGGCAGCCCGATGCCTCCCATCGCGTGCGTGGCCGCCGTCGGATGCGCCAGCCAGTACGAAAATGCCGCCGCATTCACGAAGAACCGTATCGCCAGCGCCAGCGCATTCGTCCGCAGCCACTCGACCCTGTTCCGTATACCCGAGATTTTCGACTCCGCCGAAAGGCTAGCGCGCTTGAGCACATGCAACCCGTGCCCGGCCGCAAACAACCCCCACAGATGTGCATTTTCCGGAAGATGCATACACGGCTCCTCACTAAGCGGCGCGAATCATGCAGAATTCGTCGCGGGCACAAGGAGATGTCAGTTTTTAACTGGCCTTGCGATAAGGAGGGCTTTCCCGCTGTGCCGGCTCACTACGAAGCGCGGCTGTTTCCCAGAAGCTTGCCGATGGTCTTCTCGATTACGTCGATACCACTGCTCTTCACGATATAAGCGTCAGCACCAGCGGCCTTCGCCTCGTGTTCCATGCGCGCGGAGTCGTGCATGGAAAACATCACGATCTTCGTCTTAGGGCTAAGCTTGCGGATTTCCCTGGCGGCCTCAAATCCATTCATCACCGGCATCGTAATGTCGAGCACCACGACGTCCGGCGAAAGCTCCACGGCCTTCTCCACAGCGGTCTTCCCGTCTTCTGCTTCGCCGCAAACTTCCCACTCCGCATTTTCGCTCAAGAGGTTCTTGAGACCTGTCCGCACCACTTCGAAATCGTCCGCCAGCAGGATTCGCATTCGTTTCCCCGGATTTGGCTGCGCCATCACCGCGAGAATATCGGCGCTTTTCCGTCGAAACCATAGGCAAGACCTTGTATTTTAGCTGAAGGTCAAACCCGTGCCGCCCTGAGTGGCGCCCCCTGGATCGTTCCGGTACCACTCCTCCACCCAATGCTGGCGAGCCCGCAGCCCCAAGAGCACTCCGACATGGCCGCACTTGCAGGAATAGGACGCCGCATCCGCGTCCACCTCTTCGAGGTTCCGGCTCGCAGTCAGCCGCGCGAAAACCACCGGTTCTCCGCATTGAGGGCACGCAAACAGCAATACGTGGACGTACTGGACAGCCGCCTGATCCTTTTCCTGCCCGTTTACCCGACCGCCTAATTGATCCATGTTTTGCCCCCTGTCTTCATACCGGGGCAAGGTTAGCCGCACTCAAGTTTTCATCCCATACCGAAAAAGCACGGGGCGATTAGGAAATTGACCTGAGGAAGGAATGCCCTTTCTAATGTCGTTTTTGCATCCCTCCAAAGCCTTCATACCCAGAGAGATCCGTGGCTTACTTCGTTTCTAACGACTTTGAAGATAAACGCTCTAATTCGGAGTAAACGTCATCGCGATCGACATTCGCTTCGACGTTCCGTCGGCCGCGCCGCCAATCGTCTCGATGAAGTCCCCAGCCGTGAGAGAAGTGTTCGTGAGCGTAGAGCAAGTCACGCTGTTTCCCTCGACGGTGATCGCCGTACCGCCAGCATTCGCGCAGGCCACGTGGTCGGTGATTCCAGAGACGCTGGCGGGAGTAAGCGTGGGAGTGATAGCCGTTGTCGATCCATTATGGCGGTAGCCAAGCTGCATCGTGGAAGCCCCCGCATCCACCAGCACAATTACCTGCGCCACCATGGACGCAGCGTCCACATAACAGAGCGAGCCCTGAGGCTGAATGTTGCCCGTAGTAAGCGCGCTTCCGCTTTGATCCCCGCGAACAATATTGCACGCGCGCGTCTTATTCGGCACCGCGAGGGACGCCGACGTAATCGGGCTCGCGAACGTCTGCGGCTGCACCCAAGTATTCGGCTGATTGAACAGCGACGTAGTCGCGTTCCCGGGCGCCAGGCTGCCGCCCATCCAGTTCACCAGCGAGTCGTTGGCCGGCGTGCCAGTATTGTACATCGCGATTCCTGGCGCCCCCGACGCGATGGCCGAATCGCTCACACTCATATCCACGCTGCCGTTGCGCAGCGCGATCAAATTGCTCCCCACCACATCGAGCTCGATCAAATCGTTTACCGCGCATCCCGATCCCGCCGTGGCCAGCGTCGTCGAAGAACCCGCCACCCTTTTCGAGATCGACCGCGTCGTCGTGTTACAAAAATACAGATAGCCAGTATCCGTGGACGCAGTCGCCAGCCGCACCATCACTCCCACCCCGGCGGCGCTATCCACGCTCGCCACTTTTGCCCGCGACCACTGGTCGGCCATGAAGCTCTGCCCTATCCAGGACTCCTCCGCGTAGTCACCCGCCCCGGCCACCGCCGCGTTCGAAGCGATGTTCATCACCTGAAAATTGATCGCCCAGTTCGGCCCGAGCGTTGAAGCATTCGGTCGCGCAAACGAATCCGCAGTGAACGGGCTCAGCTGGAGATACCCCGCGCAAGTGGTGGCCGCCAGGCAGGGCGGCTGATATGGTGGCGAGCTACCACCGGCGGGCGTGGCGTTTCCGTTGAAGATCGCGCCCGAAGGCGTGATGTGGTGCGCCGGCACCATCTGGTAAGTGATGGAATAGCTCCCCGGCGCAAGCGACGTGGTCGTCACCGTCGCACTCGTCGTGCTAGCGCCCGCAATCATGGTGGTGCACTGCGATGCGTAGTTGTACTGGTTCGTGTTATTCACGAACACGCAGTAACCCTGGATGGGCGTCGAGCCTGCCACCGCCGCGGTCCACGTGATGTTGAATTTCGCCGTCGTCACTCCGGACCCCACCGTCAGCGGTCCAAAGATGTTCGACCCCGCGGACATCGTGCTGGGGCTAACGCACGAACTCCCCGTCGTCGACACCACCCACACGTAATAAGTCCCCGTGGTGAACACGCCGCCGGTGTTGCTCACCGTGCCGGACACATTCGTCGGCGGAAAATTAGCCGCAAACGCGATATCGATATTGGGCGCCGTCGATTGGTAGATCTGCGCGTTCCATCCCGCCTGCGTGTTGCTGCCAAACATCCACCCGTTGGCCGGGTCGATTCCGTAAGACGCGAACCCGCTGCCGGACTGGAAGAATCGCGCCGACGGCCCGGTTCCGTCCTGGTTGTTCGAGGAAAGCGGCGAAGTAACCAAGCGCTCCGCGTTGGTCACGTCGTCCGAAATATCGAGCCCCCCGGTACTCTCGATCATCCCGCTTCCCGACGGATTCCCCGACGAATTCCACACCTGGCTAACGCATCCCGAGTCGCAGCCGGTAATAAAATAATGATCGAGCTTTCCCGCCGTCACCTTCACGGCCGGAGCGTTCACGCCTCCCGCCCCGGAAAACGAGTTATTGATGTAGAGCCCGCTCAGCCCCCCGCTCGCAACATTAAAGTTGATCAGCGCCGAATTCCCATTGGAATTGTCCGATTGCTGCACGTCGTCAAGCGTGATCGGTCCCATGATCCCCGTCACGTAGCCCCCGGGATCGGTGATCTGGATCAGGTCCCCGTTCCCGCTCTCTTGTGTGATGTTGCGAAAGACCCAGTGCCCGCTAGGCTCTCCGCTCAGATTTCCCGTCTGCACGTAAGAGATGGGCCCGCCCGCCAGTAGCGCGTTTTGCACGTAAACATCCCCCACGCCCGCATAGCATCCGCTGCACGGGTATCCGGTCATCAAAAGCGTGGGCACAGACGTCGAGTTGCTGTTGAGCCCTCCATAGTCGAAGTACACCCAGAAGGTGTCCTGCAGCCACAGCGTTGACCCGTTGGCCTGCCCGCCCGACGCGCTCAAATACGTGTTCCAGAACCGCGTCACATTGGAGGTCACCGCCACCGCGATGTTGCATCCGGTGATCACCAGGTTCTGAAACGTGATGTTCCCGTTCGGGTAGTACGTCCCGAACATCGGCTGCGCGTTGGGGCTCGACCCGCAGTGGCCCAGAATCGACACCGACGGCGGCTGCACGAACGGCGTCCCGTTGTGTTGCCCGCTGTTCCCTCCCAGCAGGTGCAGGCCCGAGCACGCGATCAGGAACGGCATCGCATTCGGGTTCGCCGACTGATTCTGCGAAACAATGTAATTCCCCGGCGGAAAATAGATCGAGCCGCCGTTCGAGTTGGACGGCGCGGCGCAGTACGCGTTCAACGCGCCCTGGATCGCCAGCGTATCGTCATCCTGCACGCTGGCGCTGCTCACCGACGTGCCCGCGTTGCGATCCAGCGTGAAAATGTTCCCGTTGATCGCGGTAATGTGCGCCAGCAGCACATCGCCCGACGCGCCCGCCCCATCCACGTGCAGCCCCATCCCCACTTTCCACGTGCCGATCCCCGGCGCAATCGTCAGCTGATTCGAGCCGGACGCGATCGTTCCGCTGGCCTGTTCCGCGCCTCCGTCGGCAATAGCCCCGTAAACCGGCGCCGTCACATCAATATAAGGCCGCGGCCCGGCCACCGTGGAATCGCCCGCCACGTTGAGCGACGAGGGAGAAAAATTGCCGGGACTGAAATTCGAAGTAGTGAGCGTCCCGCTGATGTTAGCGTTCCCCGCCACGTTCAGGTTTCCGCCCAGGCTCAGTCCAAACGCGGAAATATTAGTGGGAGCGGAAAAGTCCGGCGGCAGAATCACGTCCGGCTGCGTAATCGTCCCGCTGATCTGCGGGCTGGAAATCTGGATCTGGTAGCGTCCCGCCGGCGCATAAAAATGATAATTCCCGATCCCATCGGTCTGAAACGGATTGGCAGCCGCCACACCAAGCGTAGCGTCCGTGTAGATAGTAGCCAGCGGCGTGCAAGGAGTCCCGGTAGCGGCAGGCTGGCACACCCGCACAGTAGCGCCCGAAACGGGACGCCCCTCCGGCCCAAACACAATGTCATCTTTCCGCGACCCCTGAGCATGCAAGGCGGGCGCAAGCATCAGCAGCACCGCAAAAGTCGCGGCAAGAGCTGCCGCCCCGACACAAGCCGAGCGAGCCGCCCGCGGAGCAGCCAGCCGCCCCAATCCAGTAATCATCCGAACTATCGCCTGTGTGTTCATCGCGCTTCCCTTCCGCATAATGTCCGCCGAATATCCGGGCCGTCGACTTTCCAGGTACTATCGCCGCAAAGTCACTTCTTGCGGTCGGCCTGCTTCGCGGTGGAGCCTTCCCCACCGCTATCCGCGGGCGCTTTGACGGCGCTCTCTCGCGCAGCCGGGCCCAAGCCGTGCTTCGCCGCTTTCTCCGCATCGAGAATCGCGCGGCAGTGTTTGCAGACAGCCACTCCCGATTTCACCTTCTCGCCGCACGCCGGACATTCGCTCATCTTCAGCGGCACATACGCCCATTCACGTTCGACCCCCAGCGCAATCGCCGCGCGACGGTGCAGGTCCGAAATCTCGCGATACGAATGCCCGCGCGCCCACATCGTGTCACCCTCGCCAATCAGCCGATGGTAGTAAGCGTCGCGACGCGCCGCCGCCGACGCCAGTTCCTCCGCCGAAGGCCGCGCCCCAGCGCAAACGAAAATTCCGTGGTCGTGCAGGTCCTGCAGCAGATCGTCGGCGATCTCGCGCGCCGTAATCGTGAACGGAAACCGCCGGTTGTCGCCCAGGTCGATCACGTCCCCGCGCGAGGTCAGCAGAAGCAGGGCAAAAGCCTCGCCCTTGGCGCATCCGGGTATGTGGTAGACGCCATGAGTTCGAGAAACATACCAGTCCTGCTCCGAAATCGAAGCAATCGCCACCGTAGCCGCCGTGTCGCCCCTCGGCTGCGTGTCCACCACTATGTCGCGCCGCCCGCCCGCATACCCCGCCGCGTTTCGCGGCCCCTGCTCTGCCATAGCCATCATCGTATTGCTCAAGTGATTTTCCTTTCGTGTAAACCCCAGCGTGCCCCTTTCGGGCAGTTGCATTTGCTGTCGCCTTTGCGGGTGCCCCACCCTTCGTTTTTAAGGGTGGGTCTTTCTTTTGATTTCGATTTTGATTTTCACCTTTGTCTTTTCGTTGTCATCCCGACAGAGCGAAGCGACGAGGGATCTCTCTTGAGCTTTGCTCTCACCGTGTCCGCTACATCGAAGTAACAAACGCCTGCCCATGAAACGCGGGCCCCGCATCGTCGAGCAGATCGTCCGCGTCGCGATCCCAGGATCGTTCCCGCCGCGCCTCGCGCGCCGCAATCGCCTGTCGCTCGTCACGCCGCGTCTGCCGGCGAGACCACGCCACCGCCCGCACGATCCAATCGCAAGCCGCGGCGCTCAACGGCAGAAATTCCCCGCGCGGACCTTCCAGCGTAAAGCAGTGCTCGTATTCCCCGCGCGACGGGTACGGCCCCAGCGCCGGAATCCGAATCCCATCTTCGGTTTCCACCGTACGCGCAAACCATTCCTCCGGCGAGCCGTAAGCCTCCGGCGGCGTCCATCGCTCAACATGCCACCGCTCCGCAGGTATATATTTCGGCTCCTGCCGCAATTCGACCACCTCGCGAATCACGTTGCCATGCGCATCGCGATCCACCCACCGCCCGCCGATCCACGCAAGCCGCGACCCTCCCCAAACCACGCGAAAGTTCGCCTCGCCGTAGCGGTTCAATCCCCCGGCGCGAGCAATCCGCTCGCAAATCGCCGTCGGCGCCTCATGCGTCTCTCGTGTAACTCGAATCATGGATGAATTGATGGTGGCTTCCGCATAGGTACAAACGTACCTGTCAGGAAGCGAATGTTCGTTCCCTTGCGCACATCGATCCGCCCTGCCATAAAGCCAGGCGGTCAGGTGTGTTTCGGAGAGTGCTGCCAGTGAGGGTACTGGACATGCCCGACAAGCATTGGGGGTTGGGAACAGCCTCGGAGTTCGAGTCTCCCGCTCTCCGTCCGCCCTCCCAATGCGACTTGAAATGGCCCTTGGAAGCGCTATAATTAGTTTGCTTGTCGGGCATGTTCAGTGTTTTTCAAAGGGGCGACCGTAAGGTCGCCCCTTTTGTTTTGCCTTCGCTTTGTGTTTTGCCTTTGCTTCTCGTTGTCATCCTGAAGGAGCGAAGCGACTGAAGTACGGTTCTCCATCGCTCACATCTCGAGCGATGAATCTCTCTTCGATTGAGCGATCCACCGCCGCTCGAACAATGAGCTCCTCGAAACGCCCGCTGTCTTCTTAGTACCCCGTCGGGATCGCCAGGTTGCTGATGTAAGCCCCGCTCCGCGGCGACTCGTTCCAAACCTGAAACCCCGTAACGAAGTAGAAGATGTAAGCACTCGCCAGCCCCCCGCTCGCCCCATAAATCGGGAAAACGGTTTGCCCGCCCACATCGTAGAAATCGATGTCCTGCATCACGGCGCGTCCCCAGTGCGAAAGGTCCAGAAAATCCACCCGCGACGCATTCGCATTGATGCTCGCCTTGATCGGCACGCCCGCCATCGTTTTCTCGCCGGTGAAGAGGAGGTCAAGATCGCTAGCGCGCCCACCCGCTCCCTCCTTGATAATCTGCGAGATGGTGACGCCCAACTGCTCCCACTGGTGCTCCTGCTCGAGCGACGTGTAAGCCACCAGCTTACTCACCTGGTTGGTGCCAAGGGCCTTGCGCACCTTATTGATCGCGAGCCGCACCGCCCCGGGCGTCAGCGCCGAGTTGCTCGCGTTCACGTTGGGCGTGGCCAATTCCACCGGGTACGTGGCGCGGTTCAGGTTGAGCCAAGTGCCGGTAGTCGCGTTCGTCTGGTGATACAAAATCCCGAACAGCGATACAGGTGACGCGCCGGTGAGCCCGTCGTGGACGATCACATCGTTCGCGCTAGTGCCCGATGGAACCGAATCCACCGTGATCGTCGCGCCGAACGGATCGACGGCCGTGACGTTGCACGAGCCGCGGTTGGTCGTGAGCGTCGGGTCATACACCTGAATCGTCTGGTTGTAATAAACAAGCTGCGCCCCGGGCGGCTTGGCCATCGTGAACGTGCTCGACGAAATCGAGCTGATCGTGCCGAGCACGCCGTTGCCGTTGGTCTGCATCACCTTGTCGAGGAAAGCGCGAAATTGCGCCATCGCATTCTTCACTTCGCGCTTGGCCGCGTTCTCGATCGCCTTCTCCGGCGCATTCGACGCGTACTCCACCAGCTTGGTGATTTCCACCGCGTGCCGGAAAAATACCGGAGTCACCTGCGCCACGTCGTAAACGGTTCCCGACCCGCGCCCCAGGTCTCCGCCGTCCATATTCGCCAGGCCGGCCTTGCCTCCCGGACGGATCTGCAGCGGAAGCCGCATGTTCCGCGAGCTGACGCGTTCCACGTCGCCGCGCTGCTGGATCATCGTCAGCAGGATGTCGTTCCGCTCATACAGCAGCGGCAGCTTGTCCCGCACCTTCTCCAGTTGCAGCGCAACCGATTGCGAATTTTGCATTTGTGCCATGGTGTCTGATTCCCCTTTGAAATGGATTTCGTAGCCGCGCGAAAGCGCGGCCAATCTGCTGCAAGGTGTCCTTCACGGACGGGGTGACGTAAGTAAGTGGCACCGGCACTCCTGCCGGTGCGCTTCAAGCAATCTGATCAAATGAAAATATCGTCAAGCGCGTGCACGCGCGCCCATAGCCGTGCTTTTCCGGGTGCCCGACCCTTCGCTGTGTAAGGGTCGGTCTTTTGCCCCTCCCGAGCGCCCTACAAATTCAAAATATCCCCATCTGACATCCGCGCGTAATCGATATCCCGCGGCCCCATCGACCGCCGTCCTTCTCCCCCGCCGCCCGATCCCGCAATATCCACCCGCCGCTCCGCCGCATGCTGCCGCGCCCGACGGTCCTGGTTTGCCGCCACAACGGTCGACGTCCACTCGTTCATCACGCGCTTCGCAACTCCCGGCAGCGCCTGCCGCGCTCGCCCGGTAATCAGCGACACGATCGCGCGCTGATGATTCGCGTCAAGCCCTCCGGAACGGAACGCATCGCGCACCTGCTGCGAAAGCTGCCGATTCGCCCCCAGCGTCGAGTCCAGCTCGCGGTAAATTTCCCCCACCACGCGATTCCGCGCGCTCTTCGACGCCCCCTCCGGCAGCAACCGCTCCACCTGCGTCTCGATCGCGTCCATCACGCCCTGCACAGCCGCGGCATTGGCCGCCTGAAAAAATTCCGCCTGCGCCGGTGAAAGCCCCGAAGCGCCTGCAGCCTCCTGTGCCTGGCGCGAAGCAACTGGCGCAGCCGGTGTTGCCGCGTCGCGCCTCTGTTCTGCGTGTAACTGTTCCGCGCTGGACTGCCGCGCCGCCTGCTCCCCAATCGCCTTCGCGAGCGAAGCAAACGCCCCCGGATCGAGCGCCGCAATCGACCGCGCCAGCTCCGCATGATCCTCCGGACGCCGCGAGTAGAACAGCACGTCCATGCGATTCAGGTCCGCCAGCAGAGCCGTGGCGTTGCGAGCCTCTTCCGGCGTAGCGAATGTTTCACGGTAAGCCTTTGCGTCGTCCCAGGCCTGCCGCAATTCAGGATTCGCCTCGAATGCCGCCCGCAGCTTCTCGGGATCGCCATCAACTCCAGCCTTCTCCGCATCGGCGGCTTCACGACGCTGGCCTTGTTCGCCACTCTCAGCGCCGCCGTCATCCGACTCAAACTCGCGCTCCGAGCACGCATCCCGCTCGTCGCCACTCAAGCCCTCCGCGCCCGCACCCGCGCCGTCGCCGGCAATCAACCCAAGAATTTCGTCATCGGTCGCGCTCCTCTGCGAATCTCGCAAAGCGTTCGGGTGAACGCTCTCCGTCGCCGGACGTTGCACCGTGTTTAGTTTCCGCGACAGCGCCGTTTCAAGCGCCGGGTTTGCTGTGCTCTGCATCATCTCGATCCTCTCCATCCTCGCAATGCTGAAGTGCTCCCACTTCGCCTCCGTACAGGTGCAATACACCTGTACCGAAACAGTACGCGCGTACTATTTGCTGCGTGTTCGCCCCATGCGAACCTCATCTTGCAGCGGAGGCTCGGCCACCCAGCCGCACCTCTCACAGCCGCCGCGCACGCATTCAAGGGGTTTCCATGGGGACAACCACGAGCATCCCGCCAGTGCCCGGCGCAAAGGCGTCCGCTCAGCCGGGACAGGGATCGCAGAGCGGCATCGACCGCCGCCGGCGCCGTCGCGCGAAAATTTCTGCGCAGGTGCACGTGCGCGCCGTCAACTCCCCCGAGCCCTTCGAAGAAGTCTGCATGAGCATCGACGTTTCCCGCGACGGCCTGCTCTTCGCCTCGAAATTCTCCGGCTACTGGAAGGGACAGATCCTTGAAGTCACGTTCCCCTACTCCAACATGGCCGGCGCCATGAACCAGGGCCAGCCCGCCGAAGTAGTTCGCATCGATCCGCAAACCGCGGGAAAGTTCGGAGTCGCCGTTCAATTCGTTGCTGCGAAGTCCGACGCCAAGGGCGAGCGAAAAGCCTGCTCGTCCAAGCCCACAGCTCCGGTTACGCAGACGGTGGCGAACGCGAGCCAGTCGGTGGTCCTCGCGATCGAACCGGACCCGCGCAGCGCGGAAGCCATGCGCCACATGCTCGAGCAGGATGGCTACACGGTCATCGCCGTCCCCACAGCGCAGGCCGCCCTGGAAATTCTGCGCACCACCGTGCCATCGGTCTTCATCGCGGAAGTGGAAGCCGAGGATATGTCCGGCCAGGATCTCTGCGTAATCATCAAGCAGAACGAGCGCCTGCAAAAAGTTCCCGTAATCCTGATGACGCGCGCCGCCCAGCCCGCCGACTACGCCACCAGCCACCAGCTCGGCGCAGTCGTCTGCATGGCCAAGCCATTCAAACCGGAGCGCCTCCAGCAGGTAGTGCGCCTGGTAGCGCCGCCCCCAGCCCTGCGAACCGCCTACGGCGCCCGCACCGGCGACCCAGCAGAGCGCCCAGCCTAGCCCAGTAGCGACGGGCGGCGCAGCGACTCCTGGCCGGGTTCGGTCCGACTTTGCAAAGCCTTCTCGGCAGGTTTTCGCTGTGAGGAGCGAAGCGACGAAGTACGGTTCTCCATCGCTCGTTTTTCGAGCGATGAATCTCTCTGCGTTCTTCGCCTCTCATGATATAAAGTCCGCTCTCTCAAGCGGATCGTTTTGGCTGACCGGCCCTCGGGTTTGGGTGTTTGCGCCCAGCAAAACACCTAAACCCGCAGCCAACCCACTCGAACGCTACCTACCCGCCGTTCACCGAGCACTTCCTGTCTTGCATACGGTACGCTTTGCCCCAGCGATACCTCTGCCGCTGGTTCGCCAACCGCAGACGCGCGGCGCTCGGATTAAACTCAATCGCAACTGTCGTCTTCAGCCAGTCGTGCTTGAACTGGCAAAGCTTGTCATCATCCATGTAAACGGTCTGATAGGCGGGGCGCTCCGGACCAAAGCCAAGCCACGGATCGTCATCGAGGTAAACACTCCCGTTCTTCAACAGGAAGTACAGCCGATAGACCTCACCGATCGGCATAAATTTATAGATGACCGCGCCTCTGCCGTTCTCGATCGTCGGATTGACATAAACCCGAAGCTGCCGCCTCTCCTGGCCGATATCCTTGCCAACGAACTCAGTGTATTTCTGGCAGCCCCAATCGTAGATTTCATCTGCGACTGCCTCCGTAACGGCGCTCTCTGTCGCCGGTGTGACTGCGCTTTTCCCATTTTGGGCCACCCCGATAAACGGCGAAAAAAGCAAAATCGGAACCAGTAATACCAGTCGCAACGCGCGCATGAGGCTCCTCGCTAGTAAATCTTAATTTTGGTCAGGGTTCCGGTACGCACAGCCTTTGCTGGCGTGGTATTCCTAAACGGCCCGTACTCCGTGACAGGCTTCTTTCCCTGAGTCCAATACGGCGGGGCCTGCCCGTGATCGAGATAGAATAACTTCGCGCCACCTGTAGGGTCCCGCCTACTGCTCGAAACCTCAGCTGCGGAATGGGATTCCCCATATGCATCATAAGCGGGCATGTAAAGAGCCGTGATCGCAGATGCCTCTTTGGAATTCAATTCAGGACTCGCTAGCCCACCTTTCATTCTAGCGGCAGCACGATTGTGTATAACGTGCCCAATTGCCGTCCGGGCCTCCTGCAGGTCCAGATCACTGCCGGGGCCTTGATGCGCCGTTGTGCGCAGCCCTGCCGTCTCATTGTAAATCTGGTTGGCGACCGCCTCAGTCGTTGTGGCGGGGTCGTAGTCATCGCCGGTGTGCCCTTTGTGCTTTGCGCCAGGGGATTTCGCAGCGTGCGCCGGCCGGTGCTGAGTCTTTGAAGCCGAAGTGGCCTGCCGGGCGGCCTCGGGAGATTCCTCCGACCACTTCGTTCCCGCGTTCGCCTTGCGGGCTCGTTCCAGCACCGCGCCGAAGATCGGATTCATGTAAAACGTCCGTTGACGACAGGCATAAGGAGATTCCTCTTCAGGCGCACGCCGACACATCACTGCAAGCAGCGGGCCAGTTTTTCATCGGTCTTAGTGCGGATGCGCCCTGAGAACGCCAATCTCCCGATTGGCGGGTTTAGTCAGCGCGGCCTCCGTCCATGCAATCGCGAAAAGCCGACGGCTCGGCAATGGTTTTTCGGATCACCGACCCTTTGCCTTTGAAGGATCGCAGTTTGACTTTCATCCTCTGCCCACAGCAACGGAGCCGGCAAGAGTGCCGGTGCCACCAGCTAGGAAGCCCGCTGCGCCACCCTCTGCTGCTTCAGCAAATACTCCCGGTGAAACATCGCATGGGCCCGCACATTCGCGTACCCCGCCGGCGCATCGATCTTCGCCACCTGCCCCGCATCGGACGAAAACCACCGCATGCAAATCTCAAGCTCCACGGCGTGATTATCCGCAAACTCATCCGGCTGCACGCTCGGCAGCATCAGCTCGACGCCGCTTCCCTCGTCCCGCCGCACCACCGGCGCCTCGCCTACCATCTGCGCGATCTCGCGATATTGTTTCGTGCGCGACTCCTCGTCCGGAATCACAAACTCCTCCAGGCCGATCAGCCGCTTGATCAGCGCCATGTTCTCCGGATGCGACAGCACCGCCTGCAATTGCGGATCGGGATTCGCCAGTAGTTGCAGCAGCACCGCCCTCTGCTGCGACCACAGCGTCGGATACTGCTCGTCGGTCTCCGGATAGCTGAACAAATTGCCTTTCAAATCCGCCAACCGTATCCATTGCGACTCGAACGCCGCCCCCGCCCCCAGCAGCGTCACTTCCACATCGTTCGGACGGTTCCTCCGGAAGCAATCGACCGCCAGCAGCATGATGTCCGCGTGAAAGAACTTCATCCGCCGCCACACCAGCCCGATGCGCCCCATGGCCTGGTCCCGCGCCATCGAGTACCCCGCGGCCGTATCGTTGTTCGACATCGCCCCGCCAAACAGCGCCGGAAAAGCCCCGGTAAGAAATTGCGCCACCGGACCCATCAAGCTCGCCGCGTGCTGAGCCAGGTCCGGAGGCACCTGCGCCGCCTCCGGCTGAAAGAATCCTGCCGCGAGCGACTGCCCCGGCTTCGCGCGCGCCGGATAATGCGCCCCCGGCTCGGCCGTCTGACTTTGCAGCGAATCGAAATCAAGCACCTCGCTATCGGCGTAAATCGGCGGAATCCCGTATTCGTAAGTCTCGATCTGCAGATTCGAAAGCGTGTTGAAGCGCTCCTGCACGCTGATCAACGAATCCCCCAGCGCCGGACGTCCGCTAGACCCATCCCCCGGCAGCGCATGCAGCACGCGCCAGTGGTCGTCCATATTCTCGTTGCGCGACTCGCAGTACGCATCGCCCGCAAACGCCACGTAAGCCCCGTCGGGAAAAAGCTGCAAC
>JBEKTG010000025.1:0-15216 GCA_049516275.1 Candidatus Acidiferrales bacterium | reverse complement strand
AGTCAAACGCCTTTTCGAGCTTCGTCATTAACGGCACGTTTGACGATCCCACCGCGCGGCCAGCAATTTCGGTGGCCGGAATTACGTTTCGGTTGGTCGAGGAAATAAACACTTAGTCTGCGGTGTAGAAGTCTTCGGGGAATAACGTGCGTTCTTCGACGGGGATTCCCACTTTCGGCCCGATTTCCAGCAGAATGCTCCGCGTGATTCCGGCCAGGCAGCCGGACGAGAGAGGCGGTGTGGCGACGCGCCCGTCGCGCGCGCAGAATATATTCGCGGCAGTACACTCGGACACCTCGCCGCGTTCGTTCAACAGCACTACCTCGTCGAAGCCGGCCTGCTGCGCTTCGTGAAGATTCCACAGATTATTGAGCCAGGAAGTCACCTTCACGCCCGCAAGCGGCGAGCCCGCGTGGCGCCCGTGTTCGCGCAACCCCAGCCGCGCGCGGTCCCGATGGGCGGGGAGGCCGGAGGAGTACATCACGAGATCCGCTTGAGGAAAGTCCTCGTCGCTACGCCAGAGTCCGAATTGATTGTAGATGGCATAAATCCGCGCGCAGCCCTCCCGTACGTTGTTTGCTGCCAGCACCTGGCCTAATTGGGTGCGTACGGTTTCTTCGTCGAATGGGAACGGGCAGTGCGTCCTTTCGGCATCTCGCGCGAGGCGCTGCCAGTGGCGCTCAAACGCAAACGGAACGCCCTCGATGACGCGGATCGTGGTGAAAAGACCCCAGCCGCTGAGCAGGCCGGCCTGTCCGGGAGACAGCCGCACTTCCTCAACAGGCAGCAAGCGGCCGTTATGAAAAACGATGCGGTGAATCATTCGTCCTCCGTGCGATTCTTCATTTTAGCGCACAACTTGGCGTACAACTCAGCGTACAGCGCGGCCGCACCGGAATAGCGGCAATGGCAGAAGGCTCAGGCCTCTAGGCGGCAGATGTGGATGTGAGCAGGCTTTCCGCGTACAAAGCGCCTTCCGCGGTTTCCTCGTGTTTGAAGTAGACGAAAACATCGCCTTGTTTCGCGAGAGTTCCCACCGACTGAGTGAGTTCCTTTCGCGCCTTGGGCGAATAATCCTCTTTCCGCAGGCGCAGGTAGGAAAAGCCGGCGGTCTGCACCTTGGGCGTTTCGATCTTTTCGCTTTCGGCTTGGCAAAGGGCAGCATCGGACTTACGGAGCAAATCGTATACCTCGTCGTTGAACCACGACATATGCCGAAACTCGAACGCGACTCTGAAGCCGTGCGGAAGCCCGTCCAGAAAATCCTTGAGCAGCGCCGGATCGCATTTCAGGAAGGGAGGCAGCTGAAACAGCACCGGACCCAGCTTTTCCGCCTCGCGCAGGGGTTCGAGGGCGCCCAGGAAATCTGTCGTGAAAGAGGATTTATCGCGGAGCCGCTTGATATGGGTGATGGTTTGGTGCGCCTTCACCGCAAACTGGAAGCCAGGCGGAGTCGCCTCAATCCAGCCGGTGAGTAATTTCTGGGTGGGAAAGCGGCGAAACGTGTAGTTCAACTCGACGGAGTTCAGCCGGCTCGCGTAATAGCCCAGAAATTTGGCCGATGCCAACTTCGCGGGATAGAACTCCGGCTTCCAGCTAGGATAGGCCCAACCGGATGTGCCTGCATATACCTTGCCCACTGGCCCTCGCAGAAACCACGCCTGCGTATTCTAACCCGCTTGGTGCATGGACGGAGCGTCTGCGGCCGGCCGGAAACGAGCCGAAGCTCGGACGGGTTGCACCATCGCAAGTCACCCGATAGGCAGCGCTCTCTATCTTTACTACAATGAGGTCCCGGTATTGTGGAGGATGAGCGTGCACAAATTTTTGAAGGTTGCAATTGTAAGCTTTGGTCTCGCGGTGCTCCTCCAGCTGCTCTCGCCTTCCCTCCCGGCCGCGCCGGCTGGCGACGAGCCATCCGCTCCCCCCAGCCTCGTTGCACGAGTACGCGACACAGGATTCCTCCAGATCAGCGCCGACGCCTTCGACGGCCTTTCGCAGGAGCAGAAGATGGACGCCTACTGGCTCTCCATGGCGGCCATCGCGATCAACCCCATCGCCTACGATCAAAATTCGGTTTATGGCCTCCCGGAGAAGCACCTACTGGAAGCCATTCTGACGCACTCGAATGGCCTCGATCCCGGGGTACTCAAAAAGATCATGGAATACACGATGCTTTTCTGGGGGAATCAGGGAAACCACAACGAGTTTACCTCGCGGAAATTCCTACCGGATTTCACTCCCGCCGAATTGAGCGCCGCCGCCGAGCAGGCCCGTAAGAACGGGGCAACTCAACTGGGCTCGGCAGCCGCGCTGGGAAAAGAGCTCACCGAACTTCAGAAGCCCATTTTCGATCCTGATTTTCAGCCGATGCTGACGGCGAAAAATCCTCCGAACGGCGAAGACCCGCTCGAAGCCAGCTCTGTCAATTTCTATTCCGGCGTGACCCTCAAGGACCTGGCCGGCTTCACCGAGCACTACGCGCTCAACTCCAGGGTAACTCCGGGGGACGATGGCAAACCGGTGGAAGAGGTCTATCGCGCCGGCACACCGGACGGAAAGGTTCTTCCCGGGCGATACGCCCGCGAACTCGGATTGGCCATTCGCGATCTCCAGCAGGCGCTGCCGTACGCGCCCGATTCCCAAAAGAAGGTGATCGACGCGTTGATCCGTTATTACCAGACCGGCGAGCGCCCGGATTGGATCGCCTGCGGAATTGCCTGGGTGCGCGACAAGAGCAATCCCGATTTTTCAAACGGCTTCGTCGAGGTTTACAAAGATCCGCGGGGGCAGAAGGGCGCCATCCAGGGTTTTGTGACCATCGTCGACGAAAAGATGAACCAGATGATGACGGGATTCGCCGCAAACGCCGGCTATTTCGAACAGAAGGCTCCCTGGGAGGATAAGTACAAGAATCCCAACCCGAAGCCCCCGGTCGTCAATGCCGACGAGACTCTCATTGAATCGGGAACATTTGCCGTAAACACCATCGGCGACAATCTTCCCAACGAATCGGAGATTCACGAAAAGTATGGCTCGAAGAGTTTCATTTTTACCGGCTCAATCCGCGCGTTGAACGGCGCCACCGGGGACAAGGTCGCCCAGGAGTTTTCGAGTACACCGGCCGAATTCGACCGCGCGGAGAAGTATGGCGATCTCGCCGAAGATTTGTTCACGGCCATGCATGAAGTGATCGGGCACGGCTCGGGCAAGCTCAGCGCCAAGGTCACGAAAGAGCCCGCGTCCTACATCAAGGAATATTATTCCACGCTGGAAGAGTCGCGCGCGGACCTGATGGCGCTGTGGAATTTCTGGGACCCCAAGCTGATCGAGATGGGCGTGATGCCCAACGACGACGTGGCGCGAGCGGCTTACGACAGCGAAGCGCGCGCCGCGCTGGTCCAGTTGCACGAAGTGCCGACGGGCGACACGATCGAAGAAGATCATCGCCGCGGCACGCAGCTCATCGTCAACTATATTCGAGACAAGACTGGCGCCATCCAGCCCCTCGATCGCGACGGGAAGACCTACCTGGTGGTAACCGATTACGAGAAGATGCGGCAGGGCGTCGGGATGCTGCTGGCTGAACTCATGCGCATCAAAGCCGAAGGCGACTACGACGCGGCGAAGGCCCTGATCAACCAATATAGCGTCCACTTCAATACGGCCTGGCGCGACCAGGTCGTCGCGCGCTACAAAACTCTCGACATTCCGAACTATTGGGTGGGCATCAACCCCGAACTGGAACTGCGCAGGGGCACCGGAAGCCAGGGCGGCAACGTGCAGATAAGCTACCCGCGCGACATCGTAAAGCAGCAACTGCGCTACACAAAAATCGCGGGCGAGTGAGTTGAAGACTCGCCGGCGGTTGGACAATGCAACAACACCGTTGCTGAAAGAGGCCGTAGCAAGACCGCATTCCCTGCGGGAATTGTGTTAGGTTGCCATTCATAGACGATGCCTGAGCTTCCCGAAGTTGAAACCGTTGTGCGCGGATTGCAAAAGGTCCTGCCAGGCAGGCGCATCGTCGAAGTTCGTTTAGGCAAGACGGATTTTATAGAAGACCCCGCCGCCCTCGAAAGGGAGTTGCCGGGTAGCCGCATAGCCGCGGTGCGGCGCTATGGGAAATTTCTGGTGTTCGATCTGGAATCCCCGCAGGCCGGAACTCACAAACCCGCGCTTTTGATTCATCTTTTGATTCATCTGGGGATGACGGGACAGCTCATTACATGCGCCCCCGATGCGAGTATTGCTCCGCACACACACGTGTTTTTCGCTCTCGATGACGGCCGCGAACTTCGCTACAAGGATCCCCGGCGATTTGGCAACATGCAGATGGTGGTGCAAGGCAATGGAAGCCCGCTTGGCAGCCTGGGGCCAGATCCGCTGGAAGCCACCGAGACCGAATTCGTGGAGCAGTTGCGCGGACACCGGGCGCGAATCAAGGCGCTGCTCCTGGATCAGAGCGTGCTGCGGGGCATGGGCAACATCTACGCGGACGAAAGCTTGTGGCGAGCGCGTATCAACCCGATGCGGCTGGCGTCAAGCCTCAAGGAAGCGGAGCTACGGCAGCTCTACCGCGCCGTTCAAACCATCCTCAAGGAAGCTATCCGGTTGCGCGGGTCGTCGATATCCGATTATGTGGATTGTTCGGGCGAGCGCGGGGAATTTCAGTTGAAGCATCGCGTGTACCAGCGCGAGGGAAAGAAGTGCGTTCGCTGCAAGGCGCTCATCCGCCGGGCGATCGTCGCGGGACGCAGCAGCCATTTTTGCCCGAACTGCCAGCCAGTCCCGCGAGCCCGCAGACGCAGGAGGTAAGCACGCGTTACCGCCAGCTACCGCCAACTGAAGATCAGCAATGCGCCCGCGAAAGCGAACACCCCTGCGTAAGCAAACCCTGCGGCCGGGCTCACTGCGGACCACAGCGCCCCGACTGCAATGCTTGATACCAGGTCGCCGATGCCGTTGGCTGTGGCCAGCACGCCAAATCCTGAGCCGCGCACCTGGGACGGCAACAGTTCCGCGCCGAGCGCTTTTTCGAGCGATTGCTGAAATCCTCCGTGAATGCCTGCCAGCCCGAAAAGAGCCGCCAGAATAGGAATGGTCGGCGGCTCGAAGATAAATCCGGCATACGCGATGACGCCCACCAGATATCCCGCCGCAAGCAGTCCACGCTTGCCGATGCGGTCTCCGAGCGCACCCGCCGGATAAGAAGCCATTGCGTTGACGACGTTGTAGAAAGTGTAAAGCCCGACGGAAATTGTCGCCGCCCGGCCAAATCCAAAGCGCGGCGTTAGAAGCTGGTTAGCGCGCAGGATCAGCAATGTGGGAGCAAAATCTCCGATGCCGTGCGCGAACACGCCCGCAAGGTAGTGCCAATAGGCCTTCGGCAATTGAGCGAAGCTCGACGCAAAACCGGGCGCATGATGCCCCTCCGTGCTTTTCCCCGGCGGGACGAGCCACGCGAAGGCAACAGCCGCGAGCAGGCCAGGCAGGGCGCTCCACCGCAACACGCCGCGTACCCCGAGGACTCCGATCAGCGCCGTGGCGCAAAGGGGCCCAAGAACCGCTCCTACGGTGTCCATTGTCCGCTCGAAACCGAAAGCGCGGCCCGCCTGCTGGGGCAGCACGGAATCCGCCAGCAGCGTATCCCGGGAGGGCCCCCGGCTTCCGCGGCCTATCCATCCAAGCCCGCGCATAACCAAAATGGCCGGCCACGAATGCGCGAAAGCGTACGCAAAGGTGGAAAGGCCGGTGGCCAGATAGCCGATGATTCCGGTTGGCTTGCGCCACTGCGGCCGGTCTGCGATCCAACCCCCTGCCAGCTTTGCGAAGCTTGAGAAGCCGTCCGAAATCCCTTCGATAACGCCCAGCGCGATCGCTGGGGCACCGAGGCTGGCGAGAAAGGCCGGGAGAATCGATGTGGCTGCTTCGTGTCCCCAGTCTGACAAAAGACTGGCCAAGCCGATGCCCAGCACGCCGCGCGTCAGCCAGCGGTTCGACGGCTCTGGCTGCGTGCTCTCAGGTTCGCTCATGCGAGGTTGTTGAGGGGTGCTTCACTGCACCGTTGTATCGGAAGAAGTGGGAACAGGGGAGGCGTGATGAACCACAAGAAGCCACTGGCCCTCGCGCCGCACGAAGACATTCGTCGCCTGCACGACGGCTTCATCGAAGTCTTCGGCAAACGCCGACGTCACGCGCGCGGTGCACGCGACCCAGCCGACATCGCCTTCGACGCGAACCCATTCGCAGCTCAGCGCCACGCGCACGCGCTTGGTATTGGCGAAAATCCGCTCCCAGCGCTCGCGTACCTCGTCCCACCCGAGCAGCAAGTCCCATCCGGGATGCACGCACTCGACGGTGTCGTCATGCGACCACAGCGCTTCCATCTGGGCAATGTCGAGCGATTCGAACGCAGCGTAGAAGCGATGATTCGCTTCTCGAACGGCGTCTTCGGGACTCACTTGAGCGGGAGCGGGTTGCATGGACATTGGGAAGAGGGATCCAGATGCCGTCAGGCTGGAACTCCCGGCGATACAGTTCCGGGGCAGGGATTATACCCCATGGAGTGCCGCCGTTCTTAGGGCGCCTTTTCCACCGCGATCAGCGGGTCGTCGAGAGCCGCCACCGTGCCGCGCTTATCGGCGCCGTGAATTTTTCCCGAGCCGTCAAGGAAGAAGGAGCGCTGGCCCGTTTTTCCATAATCGTCGGGAGTCGCCGCGACTTCGAAAGTCGCGTCGTCGTCGCTGGCTGCGGGAACGATGCGGTAGCGGAAGCGGTAGCCGGCAGCGCTTCCGGATGCGAGATGCTCGTCCACGAGCGAAGCCAGCTCGGGCGAAATCTGATCCTTGGGCGCAGGGCCAAGTTGCGCGAGCGATTCCGGCAGCTTTCCAAACGCGCGGCGGTACGATTGAATCGCGTCGGCGAGGCCGCGCAGCGCGGCGAGGGCGGCATCTTCACGCGCGCCAATATCCTGCGTGTTCCACTGCCTGGCGAGCTGCGGAATATCGAGCAATACCAAACCCAGAGAGATCAGCCGCCAGCCGCCATTTTCCCGGACCAGGCCGAAGTCGGTTTCCTGGCTGTCGACGACTGTCACCGGAACAAACGCCAGATTCTCGCGGGATCGAACGTCGCCGAAGCGAAACTCAACCGTATGCTCCGGGGCCTCGCAACGCAGCACGGTGTGGCCATGGTTATCCGAAGAGACCAGCGTTTTACCGGCGCCCTCGGCCAGCGAAAACCGCTTCAGGAGCGCCGTGCGCTCGTCCTCGGGCAGCGCGCGGTAAGCGGCGGCGCTGTCCGAAGTCAGGTAATTGGCGAACTGCGCCTCGTTTTGACGGCAGGCAGCGCCCAACGCGGCCGAGAGCGCGCTTGAAGGATCGGCCTCATGGGAGTCCTGCGCGCAAAGCCTCACCGGGTTCAATAGCGTGAGTGCCCACAGCAGGATTGCGCCCGGGACTGCAGTCCGCAAAATAGATCGCGTCGTCATGAACGTTCGGATTTCGCCTGCGCCAGGATGGTTGCCAGGTTCTGCGTGAATTTCGACCGCGGCATCACATCGTGGCAACCGGCTGCCCGGGCCTTTTGCGCGAGTTCCACCTGCACGTGCGAGAGAAATCCCAGCAGCGGGATTTCTCCGGCGCTGGCCTGCACGCGCTCCACCGCTTCGAGGGGATTGTTGCGAGCATTCAGATCGACGACCACGAGCCTGGGCGGGTTCTCGGCAATCTCCGCGAGCATCGCATCGGGGGTGGTACACGTGCGCAATTCCACGCCGAGGTGCTTTGCCGTCTCGACCAGCTTCGCCTGAAAAAACAAATCGTCGACGAGTGCCACTACGTGGGCCATTTCGTTTCTTCCTCGCTCTCCCGGTTTACCACGCAGGCTTGCGGTGACACAAGCACAGCTGGATGAGCAGACTCGATTCGGTTGGAGAGCTTTGCTTTGCGGGGAAACTCCATCCGAATGCTGAAGTGGCGCACATCGGAGAATTACTGGGGTGCTTCTCGCTTCTAGTGCTCGGCCTCTTCGTGCGCGCCCACGCTTTCATCGGGCACATCCCCGCGACGCCCCTTCACGCGGTCGTAGACGCTGTAGTGGCAGGTTGAGCCGAGGGCTTCATTGTAGTAAGTCGGCACGCCCAGGGCGGTGCGCAATTCCTCATTGAAGCGGCGCAGTTCGGATAGCTGCGTGACGCGGATCGGGAATTTTCTGCCTTCATGGGTCAGCAGGAACTTCTGGTATCCGGCGTCCCAAAGTCTTGTGAACTGCCCCAGAACCATGATGCTGGGAATGATCGTCATCTGGTAAGGGCCGGAAGGCGCCCTGCGCAGTTCGGCGCCGCAACCGTGCTTCTCGATCCGAACAACGCCGCCCGAGCTTCGGACCATAAAGCCCTTCGCCGACAATGATTCCACCTGTGCCTGCTGAAACAGCTTATTCACGTACCACATAGACTTCGAGGATATGAATTCCACCTGGTTCTGTAAAGCCCAAATCTGCTTCCAATCGAAGATTCGAGCATCCAAACATCTGCCGGTCTCGTAGGAAAGAGGTCTGCGAATCTGCTAAACTGATTGGAATTAGGTGAATACGAATCGGTCGTCATAGCATCGAACGATCTCCGAAGCAGGGCGTTTCTGCTCGAGGCGTTTCTGCTCGGAACTTTGCGAAGGCAAGCTGCTTCAGAGGAACGGCGAAGAGGATCATGACCGCAGTTAACAAACCCGAGGTCGCAGCGGCAGGGGCGGCTGCGCATGCGCGGCTCGGCCAGCGCCTGGTCGAACGGATCGGTAATACCCCGTTGCTTCGCATGGAGCGCCTGACCGCAGCATTCCCCAACGTGGAGATCTACGCCAAGGCAGAATGGTTCAACCCGGGCGGCTCCGTAAAAGATCGCGCAGCGTACTCCATGATCCGCGAAGGCGAACGCCATGGACACTTGCGGCCTGGAAAGGTGATTCTCGACGCAACGAGCGGCAACACCGGAATCGCCTACGCCATGATTGGCGCGGCCCTCGGTTACCGGGTGAAGCTGTGCCTTCCGAACAGCGCCTCGCCCGAGCGGAAGCACATCCTGCACGCGTATGGCGTCGAAATCGTCTACACGCCTGGCGATGAGGGTACGGACGGCGCCATCCGCCGCGTGCGCGATATCTACAAAGCCGATCCTGACAAGTATTTCTATCCCGATCAGTACGGGAATCCCGCGAATCCCGCGGCGCACTATACGGGAACGGCGCCTGAAATCTGGCTGCAGACGGAAGGGCGCGTCACCCATTTTCTTGCTGGACTGGGCACAAGCGGCACTTTTGTGGGCACGTCGCGGCGCCTGAAAGAACTGAATCCGAAGATCCGCTGCATCAGCATGCAGCCGGATTCGGGATTTCATGGGCTCGAAGGCTTGAAGCACATGGCTACCAACATTGTGCCGGCCATCTACGATGCCAGCATCGCGGATGAAGATGTGGCCGTGCAAACCGAAGACGGGCAGCTGATGACCAGGCGTCTGGCCAGGGAAGAGGGCATTCTGGCGGGAGTAAGCGCGGGAGCCGCTCTGTGGGCTTGTCTGGACCTTGCGCGCCGTATCCCGCGCGACCAGCACGCCGTGATTGTCACTGTGTTCCCGGATTCGGGCGATAAATATCTGAGCGATAAATTCTGGAGCGAAGAGTGAGCGGTCCCGTGTTGAAAATCGGAAACGAACTGCTGCAGCGAATCCACGCGCACGGTGTGGAAACCTATCCGCACGAATGCTGTGGAGCGATTCTCGGCCGCGACGACGAATCCTCGCGCGAGGTGCTCGATCTGCTTCCCCTTGCCAATCGCCGCAACGATTCGCCGCGCAACCGCTTTGAGGTGACGCCAGACGACGTGCGCTTGGCCGAAAAGACGGCCGGCGAAAAGAAAATCGAGCTGATCGGATGGTATCATTCGCATCCCGACGCCCCGGCGCGCCCCAGCGAGTTCGACCGCGAGCACGCGTGGCCCTGGTACAGCTACATCATCGTGAGTGTGCTGAAGGGGACGCCGGCCGACACCACGTCGTGGCGCCTGCATGACGATCGCGCGGCTTACGATCCCGAGGCGATTGAAACGGTCGCGCAATCCGCGCGCTTTTAGCGGCGTTTCTAACGGCCGTGACACCCTCCAGGCTCTTGAGGAAAATGTTGCAGTTTCACAAGTTTCACAAGGAGAGAATCGAATGCCAGTGAAAGTCATGATCCCAACGCCGCTGCGCGCCTATGCGGGCAAGCAGGAAAGCGTCCAGTTGCAGGCGGGGACCGTGGGAGAAGCGCTATCGGCGCTGACGAGCCAGTTCGCGGACCTGAAAAAGCATCTGTTCACCGATGACGGACGGCTGCGCAGCTTCGTCAACGTCTACGTCAACGACGAAGACATCCGCTATTTGCAGAAGGACCAGACGCCCGTGCGCGAGGGCGATGTTGTGAGCATCGTGCCGTCGATTGCGGGCGGCGCGCGCGATCGCGTTTAATCGATTTAACCAAGCGATTTTTGGGGAGAAATTTTTATGGCGACGAAAACGGAAGTTCCCGTGGCAACGCCGGAGGCCAAGCCTGCCGTGTCCCTATCAAAAGAAGAAATTTTGCGTTACAGCCGCCACCTCATCATGCCGGAGGTCGGCATGGAAGGCCAGCTCAAGCTCAAGCAGGCGAAGGTGCTGTGCATTGGCACCGGCGGCCTCGGTGCGCCGCTCGGTCTCTATCTTGCCGCTGCTGGTGTCGGACGCATCGGATTGGTGGATTTCGATACGGTCGACTTTACGAACCTGCAGCGCCAGGTGCTTTTCGGCACGAGCGACGTCGGCCGTCCCAAGATTGAGGCTGCCGCCGAGCATCTGCGGAACCTGAATCCCACGATTCAGATCGATACATTCGAGACTCGCCTCACCAGCGAAAACGCCCTCGATCTGTTCAAGGATTACGACATCATCGTCGATGGAACCGACAATTTCCCCACGCGCTATCTTGTGAACGACGCCTGCGTGCTGCTCGGCAAGCCCAACGTCTACGGCTCGATCTTCCGCTTCGAAGGCCAGATCACAATCTTTGGCGCTCCTGGTGGCCCTTGCTACCGCTGCCTCTATCCCGAACCGCCCCCGCCGGGGCTGGTGCCATCCTGCGCGGAAGGCGGAGTTCTCGGGGTGCTTCCGGGAATCGTGGGCACGATTCAGGCTGCGGAAACCTTGAAGCTGATCATCGGCAAGGGCGATCCTCTCATCGGCCGCCTGCTGCTGTTCGATGCGCTCGGGATGAAGTTTCGCGAACTCAAGCTGCGCAAGAATCCGGAATGCCCTGTTTGCGGCGACCATCCAACCGTCACCAAGCTGATTGACTACGCGGAGTTCTGCGGCCTTCGTGGCGAGGAAGCTCCTGCCCCTCCAACGACGGTTCCAGAGATCACCCCCCGCGAGCTGAAAGCCCGGCTTGACCGCGGCGACGATATTTATGTTCTCGACGTGCGCGAGCCCCACGAATATCAAATATGCAACATCGGCGGCCACCTGATCCCGTTGGGAGATCTTGCGAGTCGCGTGAACGAGCTCGACAGCTCCCGCGAGATCGTCGCGCACTGCCGCACCGGCAAGCGGTCTGCGCAAGCCTCTGAATTCCTGCTCAAGGCGGGTTTCCGAAAGATATCGAACCTGAAGGGCGGGATTCTGGCCTGGTCGGATGAAGTAGATCCTTCCGTGCCGAAGTACTAAGACTTTCTATTTCACGGAGGATTGGATGGCAGCTACCAAGATCACGGTCCGAAACGACGGGTCGATCCGCGTCGAAGGCGATTTCGAGATTCTGGACCAGGATGGCAAAGCCTTCGGCCTCGGCGGCCGAACCTCGATTGGCCTTTGCCGCTGCGGGCATTCCCAAACGAAGCCCTTTTGCGACGGGGCTCACAAGAAAGCTAATTTTCAGAGCGTCATTGAAGCGCGCGACCTGCCTGCTCCAGCGCCGAAGCCCTGAACCCAACGTTGCCTGTGCCCACACGGGTGGCTCAAGTTCTAGAATGTAACATTTTCACCCCCGAATTAGGTTTCCCTAATAGAGCTTCATCTCGCCCGCCATCCTCTCGTTGCAACTAAAGCTAATACGCTCAGTTTCCTATTCACCAATAGCTGCTGTCCTCATTTGGTACGCCATTTGCTACCTCATGGATGGGCACGTGTTTCGTTTTGAGGGGTCGGTATGGGGCGTCCGGCGAAAATTTGGGAGCTGATCCACCGTTTTCGGCTCGTCCTTCTTGGGATGATCGCGATGGCGGGCTACCTCGCCTTCTTGTCGGTCCTTCGCAACTCCACCTACGTCGCTGACCCGCTGCTGGACACGTTCCTGGACATGGCAGGCAGCTTGATCGCCTTCACCTTTGCGGCCAATGCCATGATTCGTTTCCGCGGCACGCACGACCGCATTTCGCTGACCCTCGCTTTCGGCTTCGTACTCGCAGGATTGATTGAGGCTGCGAAAAGCGTAACGTTTTATCATGGCATGTTGGTTACGGGCCCTGCGGTTATCCACCACATCTCCCTGCCGTGGCTGGCTGGGCGAACTTTACTTGGAGTTCTGCTGCTTGCGGCCCTGCTCGTGGAGAGGCGGATACCTCTCGCGCGCGACCCGGGAAAAGAGATAGCCGGTGCCACGCTCGTGGTTGCCGCCGTGGCGTACCTTACTAGCATTTTCTACTTCATGATGCCGGAGGCGCCCGGGATTCATCCCGGTTCGCTGATTCCGCGTCCCTGGGACCTTCTGCCGGCCGCGATTTATGTTGTTGCCACGGTGGGTTACGGATGGCGCCTGCGTCGCGTAAGCGCTTCGCTGGACCGGGCGCTTTTCATCGCCGCTGGATTGAATGTCATCTGCCATATCACGATTGCCGAATCGCAGCGCGGCCTCGATGCACCCTACATGCTGGCGCACGTGTTGATGGTTCTGAGCTACGTTGTGGTGCTCGGCGGCACGCTGCTCGATAACGCCCAGCTCTTCGCGCAGGTCAGTCGGCTGGCGGCTTCGGATTCTCTCACGGGACTTGCGAACCACCGGCGCTTACTCGAAGTTCTGGAGATCGAGATCGAGCGCTCGCGCCGCACCCACCGTACCTTTGCACTCCTGCTCTTCGACCTCGACGAACTCAAGAAGATCAACGACAGGTACGGCCATCTGACCGGGAGCCAGGCCATCAAGCGGCTGGGCAATGCATTGCGCAGCAATAGCCGCACGATCGACACCCCGGCGCGGTACGGTGGCGACGAGTTTGCCGTCATCCTGCCCGAAATTGACGCGGACGCGGCTCAGGGGGTGGCCGCGCGAATGTGCGCGCGCCTCGCGAATGACGGACAGGTGCCGCACGTGACCGTAAGCGTGGGCGTATCCGTGTATCCCAACGATGGAACCACAATCGAGAAGTTGTTCACCGCCGCCGATCGGGCCCTATACCGGATGAAACGGGGCGACAAGAAGACGTTTGCCCTCGGCAATGTTGCCGCCATGCTCTGATTTCAGCCGAAAATCATTCGCTGCTTTTTCCCCCGGCGCGTCGCTCTATTGGCCGCTATTGAATAAATCCCACGTTTGGCTCCGGTGCGGGCCCTGAGCCTTCCGGCAGCTTGCCGAATTGCGCTTCGTAGCGCGAGAGGTTTTCCTGCAGCGCGCGCATCAACCGCTTCGCGTGGGTGGGGCTCACGATGAGGCTCGCCACCAGCTTGCCCTGCGGCACCGTCGGGAAAAGATAGACAAAATTGAGCGTAAATTCTTCGGCGTTGTGGTGCACGACCACCAGATTGGAATACTGCCCAAGCAGTTCCTTCTCGTCGGCTTTGATCTGCACTTGCTGCTGGTCTTTGGTTGGTTCGGCCATCCGATCCTCTCCTGAGATTCGCTTGCCAACTATAGCAGACGCGCGGCTTTCCCGATCGGTTTTAGAAATCTCCCGCAGTTAGATCGTTGACGGAAACCCGCTATTAAGCGTAGTTTATATAGGAAGTTTAATTAGGTTAACTATGTCCGAGACTTCCCTATCTTCGGCGGCCGCAAAAGCAGACGCTCCGGACATTTCGGCGTCCCCCCGGAAAGGTCTGCGCGACGGCTGGTGGTATCTGGGCCCGGCGTTCGTTGCCTCGGTCGCCTACATGGACCCTGGCAATTTCGCGACCAACATTGAGGGCGGGGCGCGCTTCGGTTACGAACTTCTCTGGGTGCTCCTGTGGTCGAATGCCATGGCCATCCTGGTTCAGTACCTCGCCGCGAAGCTCGGGATCGCCACCGGCAAGACCCTGCCCGAGAATTGCCGCGCTGAATTTTCTCATCCGGTGACGGTTCTGCTGTGGGTCGCAGCCGAAGTAGGCGCCATGGCCACCGACCTGGCTGAGTTCCTGGGCGCGGCGCTGGGCTTCTATCTGCTGTTTGGAATCCCCATGCTGCCCTCCGCGATTCTCACCGGCGTCTGCGTCATGCTCATCCTGGCAGTCGAGCAGATCGGATTTCAGTGGCTCGAGCGGGTGATCATGTTTCTGGTGGGCGTGATCGGAGTGTCGTACGCCATCGAGATGTTTCTCAGCAAGCCGGCCTGGCGCCCGATCGTGACGCATGTGCTGTTGCCGGAGATCCACTCGTCCTCGATTTACCTGGCGGTCTCCATGCTCGGTGCAACCGTGATGCCACACGTCATCTACTTGCACTCTGCTTTGGTGCTGCCGCGGCGAGAGGAACTCGATCGCAACGAGCACCACCATCGCAAGATGGAACTCCTCGACGTGCTTCTGGCCATGAATGGGGCGTGGCTGATCAATTCCGCGATGGTCGTGATGGCCGCAGCCGTCTTTTTCGGCGGCGGCATCCACGTGTACTCGATCGAGGCCGCCCACGATACACTCGGGCCGCTCCTGGGCAAGTTTGCAGGCGTGGCTTTCGCCGTGGCTTTGCTGTGCTCAGGACTTTCCTCCGCCACCGTGGGCACGATGGCGGGCCAGGTGATTCTCCAGGGGTTCATGAACTTCCGCATCAGCATTTTTTTGCGCCGCATTGTGACCATGATTCCAGCGATCCTCGTGATCGCCTGGGGGCTCGATCCCTTGAAAACGCTCGTCCTCAGCCAGGCGGTGTTGAGCTTCTGCCTGCCGTTCGCGATGATTCCGCTGCTGATACTCACCCGCAGAAAAGACCTGATGGGGACCCACGCCAACCGCCCCATCACGAACTA
>JBEKTG010000024.1:0-15343 GCA_049516275.1 Candidatus Acidiferrales bacterium | reverse complement strand
GCCGCTACGGATTCGCGCGCGGCGTCTACCGCGCTGCGCGCCCGCTGCCCGGCCGAATGAATCGAGCCCGCGTTGCCGAAATTCGCCGTGAAATAGGGCTCCATCGCTGACAAAACGAGCGGGTCAACAGGTGTAGTGGCGTTGCAATCGAGGTAAACACGCATTCAGAGAGTTCCAGCTATCAGAATAGCGACTGCCTTCGGAGGGGTCAAGCTTGCGCGACAGTTGCCGGCAAACAATAGGCTAAAAGCTGTAGGGCAGGCTGTGCCGTCATTCTAGTTACTGGATGTCTAACACCGGCGGCACTCGTCTTGACACCGCTGCCAGCCTCCGTTAGCGTCGAAGCAATGCCTAAGGTGAACGTACCTCAGGCCTTAGGAGCGCCTTTGCCTCGGCCAATTATCACGCTGACTACGGATTATGGAACGTCAGACCACTTTGTGGGGGTCATGAAAGGGGTGATTTTAAGCATCAACCCCGAGGTAAATATCGTCGACCTGACACACAGCGTGCTGGCACACGACATTCTGGATGGGGCGCTGGCAATCGGGCAGTCGTATCGATACTTTCCGCCCAAGACGGTTCATCTGGTAGTGGTCGATCCAGGCGTGGGCACAGCCAGGAGACCGATCCTCGTGGCGGGAGACCAGCACTATTTCGTCGCTCCCGATAACGGGGTGCTGTCAAGCGTTTACGAGCAGTCGGAGTCTCTCCACGTCTGGGACATTATCTCCGAGCACTATTTCCGCCAGCCGGTGAGCAAGACATTCCATGGGCGCGACATTTTTGCGCCGGTGGCGGCGTGGCTTACAAAATCCTGGCAGACATCGAGCTTCGGAGAGCCCATTACCGACTTTGTTCGCTTCGGCATACCCAGAGCCAAACGAACGGGGAATACGATCCAAGGAAGCGTTTTGCACGCGGATCATTTCGGCAACCTGATTACGAACATTACCGCCGAGGATCTCCCGCAACTTGCGGCGGGCGAGGGTGAAATCACGATCAGCGCCGGGAACGGGCAGGCCACCAAGGTGGTGGAGACATTTGCTCAAGGTGCGGCCGGGGAGGTTGTGGGATTGATGGGCTCGAGCGGCTATCTCGAAATTTCCGTGAACAAGGGAAACGCTTCGCGCACGCTCGGAGCCGGGCGCGGGGCGGAAGTCACCGTGGAATTGAAGGACGGGAAGTAAGCGCTTACAATTTACAACCCTTCGAAAACTCCCGCTACTCGCACTTCGAATCTCACATCACAAGAAAGCATAATTTACTTTACCGCCGGCGCCGAAACGACGGCCCGCAAACTCTCGCGCGCGGCCGCGCTGGTGCGGTCGATGTCGTCTTCGGAGTGGGCCGCCGAGACGAAGAGAGCCTCAAACTGGGAAGGCGGAAGGAATATGCCGCGAGCAAGCATCTGGTGGAAGAATGCCGAAAAGAGAGCGGTGTCCGATTTTTTGGCGCCTGCGTAGTCTCGGACAGCCTCCGCGGTGAAAAACACGGTGAGCAAAGAACCGGCGATGTTCACGTGCCCTGCTACGCTAGACTCCTTTAGCGCTGCGCGCAATCCTTCCGCGAGCCGCTGTGCTTTGCGGTTCAGCGCCTCATAGAAGCCCGCCGCCTGAAGCTTTGGCAGAGTTGCGAGGCCCGCGCGCATCGCCAGCGGATTCCCGGACAAAGTACCCGCCTGATAGACCGGTCCGAGCGGCGCGATCGTCTCCATGATGTCGCGGCGGCCGCCGTAGGCCGCCACCGGCAATCCACCGCCGATAATTTTTCCGAACACCGATAAATCCGGCTGGATGCCGAAGAAAGTCTGCGCGCCGCCGTAGGCTATGCGAAAACCGGTGATCACTTCATCGAAGATCAGGAGAGCGCCGTCTCTCTGTGTGACGTTTCGGAGTCCCTCGAGAAACCCGGCGGCCGGCGGCGCTACTCCCATGTTGGCCGCAACCGGCTCGACAATCACGGCGGCAATTTTTCCGGGGTGTTGCTGAAACACCCGCTCGACCGCTTCGAGGTCATTGTAAGGCGCATTCAAAGTAAGCGCTGCGAGAGCGCTGGGCACCCCAGGACTGCCCGCGATGCCGAGCGTGGCAACACCGGAGCCCGCTTCGACGAGGAAGCTATCCGCGTGCCCGTGGTAGCCCCCTTCGAATTTGAGGATGTAATCGCGCTTGGTGAAACCGCGGGCGGCGCGAATGGCCGACATCGTCGCCTCGGTGCCTGAGCTGACAAACCGAAGGCGCTCCATCGAGGGAAGCGCCCCGGCGATGGCCTCGCCGAGCTCAATTTCCAGGGGCGAAGTCATCCCATAGCTGGTGCCGCGCTGCGCCTGTTCGGAAATAGCGGCGACCACATCCGGGTGCGCGTGGCCCAGAATCAGCGCGCCCCACGAACACACGTAGTCGATGTATTCGCGCCCATCGACGTCCCAGAGCCGCGAACCCCGGGCGCGGTCGATCACGAGGGGAGTACCGCCCACGGCTCGAAAAGCGCGCACCGGACTGTTCACGCCACCGACGAGAATGTTCCTGGCGCGTTCAAACAGCTCGTCCGCGCGCGTGGGGGCGCTGGAAGCAGGGACTACCGCGGAAGGATGCGAATTTTTGTCAGACATTTTGAGACGCGCGCAAACCCAATCAAAGCAGATGTCGAGGATACAGCAGGATGAAGGTTTCGCGCCATTACCGAAAGCGGCGCGTGTCAAGCGGTCTCAGCCTTGGCTTCGCCGAAATAGAATCCTCGCAAGAACTTTTCCCGCTCCTGGCTTCATCGCACATTTCGAAGTCCGGCTGGTCGTCGAGGAGGGCTCGAATCCCGCAGCGATTCCGCTGCGGGCGCTTCGGCAGACCGTGAGACATCGTCCGGTACGGAAGCGGACTCAGCCGGAAGAACGGCCACCAACCGCGTCCCTCCCGAACTGGATGAAATTTCCAGGCGCCCCCCTAACTGGCGGAGCCGCTCACGCAAGCCCGGAATCCCGACGCCGAGAGCCTTTGGGCCGCACGCAAGACGGCCAAGAATCGCGGCATCGATTCCCGACCCTTCATCTTCCACTCCCACTTGTACTACTCCCCGGTTCTGCGTGACACGAATCCAGGCCTTTCGACTTCCGGAGTGGCGCATCACGTTCGTGAGGCTCTCCTGCACGACGCGGAACAGAGCCATCTCTTTGTCCGATGCGAATCGGGGAAGCTTCTCAGAGACCTCCAACGCCACATCGATGCCGCTGCGCTTGTTGAAGCCTTCCACGTACCACTTCAGAGCAGAGCCCAGCCCGAACTCATCGAGCAGCGGCGGATGCAATAGATAGGAGAGGGTGCGGATCTCGTCATTCACTTGCCGCGCGAGTTCGCTCACTTCCGCGATGGCTTTGCGAGCGTCAAAGCCGGGCTGATCGAGACTATTCGAAAGATGCTTGAGCGACATTACAATCACGGCGAGTTCCTGGCCCGTGGTGTCGTGCAGGTCGCGCGCGATGCGCCGCCGCTCCTGATCCTGCAGCTGCAGAATTCTGGCCGAGAGGCTGCGGAGGGAGGCCTCGGTTTCGCGTAGGGCCCTGTTGGTCTCCACCAGCTCGGTGACTTCGGTAGCCACGATCCGAACCGTCGGCCCCTGTTCGGTGCACACCGGGCCCAGCGAAAGGCGGATGGTCCTTGGGTTCTCGCCCACTGCGGCAACCTGAAACTCCCCGTCCACGGGGACCTGGATGGCGCGGCCGAGTGCTTCATACATCGCGTCCCAGCACGAAGGGGCTACGTAGTCGTTGAGCTGGACACCGGAAGGATCGTGGTGCTGCGGAATTCCCAGTGATTCCAGAAATCGAGTATTCGCGTAGAGGACTTTGCCGGATGGCAGTACATTCGCGACTCCCACGTGCAGACCGTCGAGCAATTCCCAGAGCATGTGCACGTCATGCTCTTTAACGGAGGGTGCTGTAAAAGATCGGCTGATGGAATCGTTCGCAGCCTGGGCCTTCTTCCGCCCTGGCCGCCCGAGTTTCGAGTTGGTCTTGTTGGGCAAGATCGTCAACAGCGGAATTATAGCCTCGCGAGTAAACCGCAGAGAATAAGGTCTTATCCCTAGTACAGCCTGACGGCAAGGGCACCAGAAAATCGGCCCTGCCACACTGAAAGCCGGGCGCAGCAGAGCCGAGCTAGGTCTTCGCGCCTTGCGCCTGCCGCGAAACGTCAACGAGGGTAATCACAGCGCCGTCGACGTTGTTCTCCGCCGTGCGATAAGGGAGCACACGCAGCTGAAAGCGGTTGCCGCTGTGGTCTGTAAGCGTTTTTTCCACCGGTTGCAACTTTTCCATTACCTGCATCACCGTCTGCTGCAGGCCAGGAAGCTCCACGGCTGGATTAATATTCCCCAAGGGGCGCCCCACGTCACCCGGAATCAGCGCGAAAAGCTCCTGGGCGCGCTGAGTGAAACGGCGAATGGTCAAATCGCTCCCTACCATCACCACGGCAATGTCGATACTCGAGAGCAGGTTCATCAAATCGTTGTTGATCAGGCTCACTTCCGAATTCCGGCTGCGCAGTTCGTCGTTGACAGTCGTGAGCTCCTCGTTGGTCGACTGCAGCTCTTCCCTGGCCGTCTCCAGTTCTTCGTTGGTGCTCTGGAGTTCCTCGTTGCTCGATAGAATCTCTTCGTTGGCGGACTGAAGCTCCTCGTTGGTAGCCTCATGCGTTTCGATGACGGCCTGCAGGTGTTCCTTCGTGGCAGCAAGCTCCTGCACGAGCTTGTTGGCCTGGCGGTTCCGAGATTCCGATTCTCTATCCCGCTTCCCGGAAGACTTCCGGCGAGGCGCCTCAGTCTGCGAGTCCTCGAATACCACCATGAAGTAGGAATCCTTCAACTGGCCGGTGGAGACCGGAAGCACCTCGAAATTCACAAATCGCCCGGACTCGGCCCCGCGATTGTTACCGTTTCCGCTCTCGATCAGCATGTTTTGCTTCTTTACCGTGCGGTTGTCTTTTTTTGCGCGGGCGATGGCGCTGCGCAAATCGAACTGGAGACCGTCGAGAACCATTTTCAGCAGGTTCAGGCTGGCGCGCCCGGGAGCAAGCTTCAGATAACGGTTCACATTGCCGCGGGTATGTAGAATTTCGCCGTCCTCGCCGATGAATACCGTGGCCGGGACATACTGGGTGAGGAGCTTTCGATCGAATTCCTTCTGTATGTCGACAAAGTTCGGAGGCGCGTCAGGCTGCTTTGCCGGCATTCGCGCCGGATTGTAATAGGCGCGGGCGGGATCGCTCTGCAGGGAAAACGTGACGACCTGCCTGCCCTGCGCAGTTTTCCTGGAAAAGATTTTGTGGGCGCGGTCCACCGGGGCGAACTGGTCGGAAGCGGTTCCCAGTCCCTCGGAGCTGCCCAGCACGAGAAAGCCATCGGGACGCGTGGCGTAGTGAAAAAAGGAAATCACTTTGTTTTGCAAGACAGGTTCGAGGTAAATGAGCAAATTACGGCAGCAAATCAGGTCCATCTGTGAGAACGGAGGATCGTTCAGCAAGTTGTGCTGCGCGAAAATGCACATGTCGCGGACGCTCTTGCTGATGTGGTAGGCGCCCCCCACCTTCGTAAAAAAGCGGCGCAGGCGCTCGGGACTGACGTCTTCCCGAATGTTTTCCGGATAGACGCCGGTGCGCGCCCTGTTGATACTGGGTTCGCTCACGTCGGTTCCGAAAATCTGGATGGAAACCTTCCGCGCCTTGTCTCCCAGGTATTCGAGCAGCGCTATAGCAATCGAATAGGTCTCCTCGCCGGAGGAGCAACCAGGCGTCCAGATGCGAATGGCCACATTCGGCCCGCGCTGTTTCCCCATCGCCGGGAACACTTCGGATTTCAGCCCCTCGAATATCCGGGGATTCCGGAAAAAGCTGGTGACGTTGATCAGCATGTCCTGATACAGGATTTTGATTTCGGCTGGATTCGACTGGATGAACTTCACGTAATCTTTCATCTTCTCGATCTTGTGCACGACCATCCGGCGATGAATCCGGCGCAGTGTCGTCGTGTGCCGGTAATGCGTGAAATCATGGCCGGTGGAGTGGCGCAAGAGCTGAAAGATAATCCCGAGACTCGAACTTTCTTCCGCAGCGGCCGGGTTGTCTTCGGCTTTTTCCTGCGCCACATAGGGACTTTTCGCGATCCTGGCAAGTTCGCGCGCGATCCCCCTAGGAGGCAGGATGTAGTCTACGCAGCCGGCGGCAATGGCACTCCGCGGCATGCCGTCATACTTCGCGGTGGATTCGTCCTGCGCGAACGTGACGCCGCCTTGCGCCTGGATCTCGGCAATTCCGAGCGTGCCGTCGGTTCCCGTGCCCGAAAGAATCACGCCAACGCTCTTGTTCCGCTGGTCCCCTGCCAGGGAGCGCATGAAGCGGTCGATGGCCATATGGCCCCCGCGGGATTCTGCCCTCGGCTCGAGGCGCAACACGTGATCCGCGATGAACATGGACGCGTTGGGCGGAATTACATAGACATGGTCCGGTTCCACGGGCATGCCATCGGTGACTTCCGCGACCTTCATCGCCGTTTCCTTCGCGATCAATTCGGTCAGCAGGCTGCGATGCTGCGGATCCA
This sequence comes from Candidatus Acidiferrales bacterium, assembly GCA_049516275.1. Classification (GTDB taxonomy): domain Bacteria; phylum Acidobacteriota; class Terriglobia; order Acidiferrales; family UBA7541; genus Palsa-295. The sequence goes on along the minus strand of JBEKTG010000024.1, from coordinate 8,755 downwards.
GATGCTGGATCAGCACGAACGCCATCCCGGTATCTTTGGGGAGGCTGCGCACAAGCTCGATGAAAGCTTCGATTCCTCCGGCGGAAGCCCCAATCGCCGCGATCAGGAAACCGTCGCCGGGTTGTCCCGTTGTGGGAGTGTTCGTAGGCGTATTGGGAGAGGCTCCTCGCGGCTTTTTCCCTGCGGACCGGTTTTGGTTCATAGAGACTCTGGCTCGTGACTTCGCGTGGGAAGTCCCAAGCTGCCGAGATTCTATCCCCTGGCGTTCGGGGACACAATTCCGATTGTGGCTCTCGTCTGGCCCAGCCATGCCGGACGCCGACATGCTCTACACAAAAAAAGGGAGGCCAGAATCAGCCTCCCTTTTGTTTAATAACCTGCGCTGCTGAAAGCCGGCTTAGCTTGCCGTTCCGCTTTGCTGCTTATCGCGCTGCTCTTTCAGGACCGCTTTGCGGCTTAGGCGAATCTTGTTCCCCTCGATGGCGAGGACCTTGACCAGTATCTGGTCGCCTTCCTTCAACTCGTCGCGCACCGCGCGAATGCGCGTGTCCGCGATTTCGCTGATGTGCAACAGACCATCGGTGCCCGGGAAAATTTCCACGAAGGCGCCAAAGTCCGCGATGCGGACCACTTTGCCCAGGTAGGTTTTGCCCATTTCGGCGGTTGCGGTGACATCCCGAATCATCTTCAACGCTTCGTCGGCGGCCTTGCCGCTGTTCGCGAACACGTGCACCTTTCCGTCGTCCATCACGTCAATCTTCACGCCGGTGGCTTCGATGATCGAGCGGATCTTCTTTCCACCCGGCCCGATGAGGTCGCGAATCTTGTCGGTGGGGATGCTCAGCATGTGCAGATGCGGCGCGTAGGTGGAAATATCCGCGCGGCCGGAGGAGAGCGTGGCGTCCATGGTATCAAGGATTTGCAGCCGAGCCTTCTTGGCCTGCGCGAGAGCCTCGCGCATCATGTTGATGCTGACGCCGCCGACCTTGATATCCATCTGCAGGGCGGTAATTCCCTGCCTCGTTCCGGCAACTTTGAAATCCATGTCGCCGTAGTGGTCTTCGGCGCCAGCGATGTCGGTGAGGATGGCGTACTTGTCGCCCTCCACCACCAGTCCCATCGCGATACCCGCGCACGGAGCCTTGAGCGGTACGCCCGCATCCATCAGCGCAAGCGACCCGCCGCAGACGGTGGCCATTGAAGACGATCCATTCGATTCCAGGATGTCCGATACCACGCGCACCGCGTACGGGAAATCCGCTTCGGGAGGCAGAAGGTTGGTCAACGCGCGTTCGGCCAATGCGCCGTGTCCCACTTCACGACGCCCCGGCCCGCGCAGGAACTTTACCTCGCCCACGGAGAATGCCGGGAAGTTGTAGTGCAGCATGAAGCGCTTGAACACATCGTCTTCGAAGAGAAGGTCGAGGCGCTGCATATCGTCCTTGGTGCCGAGCGTTGCCGAAGCGAGCGCCTGGGTTTCGCCGCGTGTAAAGAGCGCCGAACCATGCACACGGGGCAGCACACCCACCTCGCAGGTGATCTGCCGGATCTGATCGAACGCACGCCCATCGGGACGCCGCCGCCGCACCAGCATATCCTCGCGGAAGATATTCTCGCGCAGCCGCTCGAACGCGCTGTACGCCAGCTTGCGCTTCTCTTCGTCCTCTTCGGGAACCGACGCGAGCACTTCCTTCTTGACCCCATCCACGAGGCTGTAACTCTCGAGCTTCGGATGCTTGGCGGTGTCGAGCGCGTCGCGAAGGCGGTCGCCGAATTTCACGGAGATCGTCTTGTAGAGCGCTTCGTCGAACGGCGGGGGAACCACCGCCACCTTTTGCGGATTCACCTTCTTGCCGAGTTCCTTGATGGATGCAACGAGCCGGCGAATTTCCGCGTGCCCGAATTCGAGCGCGTCGGCGACGGTCTCTTCGGAAACTTCCAGGGCGCCCGATTCCACCATCACGATGGCGTCTTCGGTGCCCGCGACGATGATGTTCAGCAGGCTGGTCTTCTGCTCGGTGTAGGTGGGGTTCACGACCAGCTTTCCGTCGAGCAATCCCACGCGTACGCAGGCCACCGGATTATTGAAAGGAATTTTCGAGATATACAGGGCGGCGGAGGCAGCCGTAACCGCGATCACATCGGGATCGTTTTCGGAATCGGCGGACAGCACCATGGCGACGATCTGCGTTTCGGTGGCCCAGCCTTCCGGGAACAACGGCCGCAGCGGGCGGTCCGTCAGGCGCGACACGAGAATTTCGCGCTCCGAAGGGCGCCCCTCGCGCTTGAAGAACCCGCCCGGAATCTTTCCGGCGGAATAGGTGTATTCGCGGTAGTCGACGGTTAGGGGCAGAAAATCCTTTTCGCTTGCGTTGTTGTCCATGCATGCGGTGGCCATTACCACCGTGTCTCCATAGCGCGCCACCACGGCGCCGTGCGCCTGCCGGGCCATCTTGCCCGTTTCGAAGCTCAGCTTGCGCCCGCCCAGATCCAAACTCACTTGTTCAAACATCACTTCACGTCCTTTTGCCCCGGTTCGCCGGGGACTGCATTCGGATACGAGAGACATCTCTCGAGATTTGCCAATTCGAAGTTGACGCCAAAGGAGGGTCTGAAGCGAAGAAACGGAGCAAGAAAAACAAAAAAACTCACCCGGCGCACACTTCCGAGCAGAATGGCCCTGCCGGCCCGCAGATAGCTCTACTTCGCCGATTTGTGCGGAGGAAAACGCGGCCCGCCGGGCCGCCCAGGGAATCTGCGCTACTTGCGCAAACTGAGTCGTTCGACAATCTCGCGGTACCGATCCGGGTCGCGACGGTTCAGGTAGTCCAGCAGCCTGCGCCGCTTGTTGACCATCATGATCAACCCGCGCCGCGAAGCGTGATCTTTCGCGTGGGACCTGAGGTGGGTGGTCAAATAGTTGATGCGCTCGCTTAACAACGCGATCTGCACTTCCGGCGATCCCGTGTCTTTTGGATGTACCCGGAACTGCTCGATCAGTTCAACTTTAGCTTCCATCATCAACTCGCCCCTCCCCCACTGAAGCGTCCTACCCTGCTCTTCTCTTTTTGACTCTTCTTCAACCCAAAATGCTAGCACACACTCCGCGGCAATCGCTACAGGATTTTATTTGAAGAAGACAGCGATCTGAGCATTGACTTTCTTATGGTTACGTTTCCCGCCATTGCGCCGGGAGCATTCGCATCCCGTGGATTCCTACTTGCCGCTGCGAACGAGCGCGAGAAACTCGTCTCGCGTCTGCTTGCTTTCGCGGAAGGCCCCCAGCATCGCGCTCGATACCGCCATGGAGTTCTGCTTCTCCACGCCGCGCATCACCATGCACAAGTGGCGCGCCTCGATGATCACTCCGACGCCTTGTGGCGCCAGCTTCTCTTCGAGGGCCTGTGCGATCTGGCTGGTGAGGCGCTCCTGAATCTGCAGGCGCCGCGCGTACATGTTCACGAGCCGCGCGATTTTGCTGAGTCCCACCACTTTTTTGTTGGGGAGGTAGGCCACGTGGCACTTCCCGAAGAAGGGCAGCAGGTGATGCTCGCAAAGACTGTAGACCTCGATATCCTTCACCACGACCATTTCGTCGTAGCAGACGCTGAACATCGCGCCGTTCAGAATGGTATCGGCATCCTGGCGGTAGCCGCTCGTGAGAAACCGGAGAGCCTTTTCAAAGCGCTCGGGCGTGCGCTGCAATCCCTCACGGTCAGGGTCCTCACCGAGCTGCACCAGTATTTTCCGTACCATTTCGGCGATGCTCTCGCCGCCGGCTACTTCCGGGGCCACAATTTCGCTCGTCTTACTCATCGTCGTCCCTGGCTCCTGGCTGCACCCTTATGCTGCTGCTCATTCCTCATCGGCAACTTCGAAACTGTTCTTGCTGGTTTCCTCGATACGCACGCGTTCAACATGCGCGTTCGGAAACTTTTGCAGGCGGCGGAAGATCTCGCGCGCCACATTCTCGGTGGTGGGCACGCAGTCGCGGAATTCGGCCACCTGCTCGTTCAGGTTCCTGCAGTCAAAGGGATCGAGCACTTGTATCCGCACGAAGGGATCGAGATCGCCCAGGTTTGCAATCATGCCTGTCGACGGATCGACCGGACCGGCGATAGTTACTTCGAGCACGTAGTTATGACCGTGCCCGTGCGGGTTGCTGCATTTGCCATACAGGCGCTGGTTCTGTTCTTCGCTGAACTTGGCGCTGTGGAGACGATGCGAGGCGGCAAAACGGTACCGGCGCGTCAACGTCAACTTCAACTGGAAAGCTTTCGATGGGGAGGGCGTTGAAGTCAACGGTCCCGCCATGCGCGCCTTCCCGCTTCCTGGGCTTTCCGGTCTGCCTCTTTTTGAACGGGTGTCGGCTCGACTGTCTCCGCCGCCGTGCAATCGGCGAACAGGTCCGGCGATTCGTACAGCCGGACGCGGTCGAGCTTTCCCTTGGTGATCCTTGGTTCGAGCAGCCGCCAGATCATCGCTGCAATGTTCTCGCAAGTGGGGATCTGCCCCGCCAGTTCGGGAACCTCGTAATTCAGGTGGCGATGGTCCATCCGCTCCATCACTTCTTTTTCCAGAATGTCCTTGAGCTCCTTGAGATCGAGCACCATGCCGGTGTTCGGATCGGGCTCGCCCGCCACCGTCACTTCCAGAACGTAATTATGCCCATGCCCCTGCGGATTATTGCACTTTCCGAAGATGCGCCGGTTATCTTCCGCCGACAGATTCGGGTTGTGGTAAAAATGCGCCGCCGAAAACTCGACCTTGCGTGTCACTCGGACCATAGCACTCCCATGCACTGGACCTTCACGTGGATTCCCGACCTAACCGGGGCGCGCATACGCTCTTCCCTTCCACGACACGGAACCGTGGGTCGTCTTCCACCATGACGCCACCAGCACGGCCGTGTAAAGCCCCGCGCCAATGAAATAGTATAGGATGAGGCGCGCCGGATAACGATTCCGCTTCAGCCAGGCCTCATACCACACACATGGCCGCATTACGAAGATGGCCGCCACGATCGCCATCAGCCAATCCACTTCCATTCGTCCGCGCAGGGACCATTCCACCGCGAGCAACGCAGCGAACATCAGGCCCAGCCAGGGAGTGGCCTCATCTATTTCGACGAGAATATCGCTCACGCTTCCGCCAAACAGCGGGCATAAATTCTTCGTCCAGCCCTCCCACATCGACGCAAACGAGCCGTACATTCGCGTTTGCACGATTCCCGCGCCCGGTCCGAAGAAAATTCGCCAACCGTCCGCTTTGACCAGCCGCGCCAGCGAGACATCCTCCAAAACGTCGCCCGCAACAGCCGCGTGCCCGCCGATCGACTCATAGGCTTCGCGCCGCATCAGAATATATTGGCCGTTCGCGGCTGCATCGGGAGAGCCTTCGTCGTTCACCAGGCGAAACGGGTATCTTTGCGAAAGGCGCCAATAGACGAACGGAACCAGCGCCTTCTCCCAAAGGGTATGCATCTCCTGCCCGGGCGAATAGGACACGAGATCGGCTCCGTAGCGCGTCGCATTGGCGAGAGAGCGCGCGGCGGAGCCCGGCGCGTGAAGCGTGTCCGCATCGGTGAAAAGCAGCCAGTCGCCTCGCGCGACGGCTGCGCCGGTCGCCACGGCGTAATTTTTGCCCGTCCAGCCCGGGGGCAACACAGCGGTTTGGAGGATCCTCAGCTGCGGCAGACGGGCGGCAAGCTCGCGCAGGATCGCAGGCGTGAGGTCGCTCGACTGGTCGTCCACCGCGATGATCTCGCCAATCTCCGGCTGCCCGGCCAGCGATTCGATGACGCGCGCGACGGATGCTTCTTCGTTGCGGACTGGGATAATGGCGGAGATCAAGTTTTTGAATTTCCTCCTCGCGGGAACTGCTAAACTATTCGGTTTGGATCAGGCAAACATTCATTATAGGGCGGTTGGATAACCCATTGAAACGAAAACTCAAGACAGGGCTGGTTCTGGCGTTCATCGCCGCGCTGCTGTGGCTCTTTGTCCGCCCCGACTATCGCCAGGGCGAGGCCAGCATGCGCGGGCGGCCTGCAAAAAATTTCCAGTTCACGATGGACGGCAAGCCGGAGACCCTGGCTAGCCTGCGCGGTAAAGTCGTGATCCTGAATTTCTGGGCCACGTGGTGCCCACCCTGCGTCGACGAAACGCCCTCGCTGATTCAGCTGCAGAAGCACATCGCGCCGCTCGGGGGAACGATCCTCGGGGTGAGCCTCGACGACGACGCCAGCGCCTACGCCGAGTTCCTGAAGACCTACCACATCGATTTCCCCACTTATCGAGATCCCACAAAAAAGAGCGCGCTCGATTACGGCACCACCATGTATCCCGAAACCTACATCATCGACCGCAACGGTCGAATCGACCGCAAAATCATCGGGCCGCAGGATTGGACCGGGCCGCAGATGATGGCCTACCTCGATTCCGTTCTCGATCAAAAGTAGGCCCGCAAGCCACTTCGTGACTGGAACGGAGAAATCTCTCTTCCGCTGGGGAATTCAGGCTACTATTCAAGCCACAAAATCTGGCATGAAGGCCGCCGGTCTCGGAAACGGAGTGTCATGAAGAAATCGCTAAAGCAACGTTGCAGGCTCGCCGCGTGGCTCTTGCTCATCGTCGTGGTATTGACCGGCGTTCTCCTCGCGCCCGGCACGCTTGCTGCTCAATCCCAGAAATCCGCGCCATCACCCGACGATCAGTTCCCTCCGCTCATCCGGTCCACAAAGGGTGCGGACCTTTTTCGCGCTTACTGCGCTTCCTGCCACGGCACGAACGGCCAGGGACACGGCCCAGCCGCCGCGGCTCTGCGGGCGACGGTGCCGGACCTGACGCTTATCGCCAGGAGAAACGGGGGCGAGTTCCCGGTGGAGCGCGTCCGCCGCATTATCACCGGCGACCATGTGCTCGCGTCGCACGGCTCCCGCGAAATGCCCGTTTGGGGCCCGATCTTTCACCAGGTGGAAGCCGATATCGATCGCGGCAATGTACGCATGGAGAACCTGATCAAATACCTCGAGTCCATACAGGCCGGAAGCCACACGTAGCTCCGATGGAGGGCGCAGCAGGGGGAATCAGCCGGTTTTTCCAATCATAATTTTAATGCTTTCCATACATGCTCCATTGCAACCGTTGCAGATAGCAACCCGCCAAATAGCCTGCATCCTCAGTAACCCTAATGCCCACAGCATATTCCGCACGCTAACGATTCCTGGACGGCAGCGCTATCCCAAGTTTAAACCTTCCGCAAACATGGCAGGCGCTCCTCGTTCTCAGTGATTTCGGGGATTGCGCGAAGCTTTGTGATAAGGTTTTCTTAGAACAACAGTCTCTGGTGCGGTTATAGGAGATTGCATGCGACCACTCAGGACCGTTTTACTGATCGTTTCCTCCCTTCTTGGATCCACTTTCCTTGTGCGAGCGCAGACTGCCGGTCCCTCTCCGGTTGAATCCCCAGCGGCATCCCACGACGCCGCCCGGCTTGCGGTCGCCAGGCAGATCATGGACGACATGGCCAGCGGCAAGATGGACTCCGTCTGCAAGCATTTCAGCGTGGACCTGAGAGATTCCCTGCCGGCAGACGAACTCGAGTTAGCCTGGAATGCGCTGCTACAGAGGAGCGGCTCGTTCCAAAAGCAGATTTCCCAGGATGCGCACAACGCGCACGGCGTGTCGGTCTACGTGTCCAGAAGCCAGTTCGAGAATTCCAAGGTCGAGTTGCGGCTGATGTTCAACGAACTGGATCAAATCACGCGCATCTCCATCGTGCCGGTTTCCGACCTGAGCGCGGCCAGCATGGAAGAATCCGCCCGAGCCGTGGCCGATCTGCTACGGCAGAAGAACTTCGATCAGGTGGTCGCGCGCTTCGACGACGATATGAAGGCGGATATGAGCCCGTATCCGCTCGATATGTCGTGGTCCCACGTCATCAGCCATCTCGGCGAGTTCAAGAGCGTGAAGCTGGCGAGCAAAGACCCGGAATTCGACGTCGTGGATGTTACCTGTGAGTTTGAAAACGGCGAGGCGATCGTTCGCGTTTCCTTCGACCCCTACGGAAAAATCAGCGGCCTCTGGCTCCTGCCTTCTGACGAAGAGCCGGCGAAAAATCCCGAAATCTAGGGGCCCCGCTTAAGACCGCAACCTGCATGGGCTATTGTTCTACGAAGCGGCCAGTTCCGTGTCCGCGCGCGGTGAATCTGCCTCGAGAGGTTGCCCAACCACTGATCCGGCGCTCGTTCTCATGGTGGACTCGCTTCGGCGAGCGGTCGTCTTGAGGTAGGTCAGCAACTCCTCCTTGCGACGAACGTAAAACTGGAAAGCGCGCTCCACATCTACCAATTTTTCGGCGAGCAGTTGACTGAAGGCTTCGGATGGAATGTGGACCCTCTTTTTTCGCTGAGCCATGCGGGACAGCCTGCCGGATTCCCGCGCAAAATGGCGGTAGGCTTTCTCCAACTCCTCCACCCAGATAGCCATCCACGGGTCCTGGTTCTTCCAATCGGGATTTCTCTTCGGTTCAGACTGAGAGACCGCCCGCGTAGAGACGGTTTGTATGGAACTGATTGCCGCCTGATGCATCGCCGCTCCTCTGTCGCCCCTAAGGGCCCGCAAGTGTTCTGACTGTGCCATGCAGACGAAATTCCGCCAATACGGGCCTACACTCATTTAAGTAATACTTTGCCTGTAGAAAAAAGAGGAACTAGCTCTGGAGCCCGGCATGGATGGCGAGATTCAGAAAAGAA
>JBEKTG010000023.1:0-15390 GCA_049516275.1 Candidatus Acidiferrales bacterium | reverse complement strand
ATCGCCGACGTCTCGACAGGCAATCCCGCGCGCAGCCAGGCATTCCGCGCCACGTTCATCCCTTGCTCGGCTTCCGGCATGGCGCAGCCGAGAATCACGTCCTCCACTTCCTTTACATCCAGCCCCTTGGCCCGCGAGATCGCTTCCTTGATCACGATTGCGCCCAAATCGTCCGGACGCGTCGTGCGAAACGAACCTCGCGGCGCTTTCCCCACGGCCGTTCGCACGGAACTTACAATGACAGCTTCCCGCATAAGCACCTCAGACCCACCCACGTCGATTTCGAAGTCAGCTTATTGGATGCCAAGGAGCAGGAAAAAGCAACAGCGCGCCGGGAGACGCGCTGTGCGAAAGAAGGAACATGTTGTTGAAACGAAATGGCGCCGCTACAGGCGGAATTGGATCGTAACCGTCATTTTCACCGAGTCCGTCTGGCCCTCGACAGGCTGATACTTCCAGCGCTTCACCGCGCCAATGGCGGCTATGCGCAAGGCCGCCGGCCCGGACAGCACCTTTGCGTCGGTTACGTTGCCGGTTTTGTCCACCGCGATTTCCAGCATCACGTCCCCTTCCGTGTGCGTCTGCTTTGCCAAGGGCGGATATTGGGGGATCACCCTCACCAGCAGCTGCGGCAACTTGGCGCCTCCGCTGTTTGCCTGAATCGGCGCGGTCACGCGTAAGGCGGGGGCTGGGGGCGCGGTTGGATTTACGGAAGAGGTGGCGATGCCGGCCAGCGCATCTCCGCTCGGTGCCGCAACGGCATCGACTTTGGGTGCTGCGGCTCCATCCGTGCGTTGCCGGGGCGCTACGGGATGGGAATTCAGCGCTCCAAATATGCTCGGAACCGGCTTCCTGGCGGGCGCAGCGGGCGCGCTCGACTCAGGAGCGGCAGCAGCAGCCGGAGATTCGGTGATCGTCACCGTTTCCTTTGGCGGTCTTACGGTACTGGAAGGTGTCGGGCGGAGTGAATTTTGCGGAGCAGGACTCGGCTTCGAGACCGGAGGAACGATCGCCGGCTGCGGCGCAGGTACCTGCACTGCAGGGCTCGGCATTACCGGCGCTGCCGTAGCTTGAGTTTGAGCCACCGGACTATCGGTGGGTTTGTGATGCCAGAGTATTCCCGCGCCCGCTGCCGCCAGCAGCAAAGCCACGCCGCAGATTGCGATCAGCAATCCGCTCTTTTTTCCTTCCGAACCTTGCTCGTCCTGTTTCGCGAGATCGCCCTGCGAACCGAACGCCTCGCCCGTAAAAGCGCGGGCCGGTTTAGAAGTGCGTGCCGGCTTGGCGGACCCGCCGGAAACTTCACCCAGCGTTTCAGCAAGAGAAGCGTCTTCCTCCTCCTGCTGGGTTTTCGATGTCTTGGCAGGGCTGGGCTGAGGACGGGCGGTCGAAGCCAGCGGCGGCACAGTATCGGGCGTTCCCGGTTTCTGAAAAGTCCGGGAATCGGGAAGGGGCGGCTTGGTCTTCGAAGAAGAAGGCGCTGAGGTCGATGATGCCGCCGGTTGCACATCCTCCTGCGAACCAATCGCGATGAAGGTAGATTCCTTCTTGTCCAAAGCAGGATTCTTCACTGCGCCGGTTCCAGCTACTGCTTGCTTCGAGCCTGTCACCTCCGGCTCAGAGACTTGCGCGGGCTTCGCGGCCGGCGTTGCGTCTGCAATCGCGTCGGACTCGAAATAAACGCCCCAGAACCCCGGTTGCCGGTGCGTGAACTCCACTTCGACGTACGACGAGGAATTCGAATAGCTCCGAACCTTGACCACGCGGCAAATCGCGTCCTGCCGCGACTTCAAATTTGTCAAAACCAGCATCTGGCCGGCGCTCACGGAGGTCGACATTCTCAGAACGCCCCCGTGCGGAAACACGATCATCGAGCTGGTTTCTTCCTCGAAGGGTTCCGTTTGCGGGGGTACTCCCCGCACCGTTTCGGTCACCTTGGAGCCGTGTACCTTGAGCGGCACTTCCAGCGACACGGCATCCGAATGAAGCTGGCTGGCCGGTGACTGTGACGGCTTGCTCGACTGCTCCGCCCCCGGCTCTACAGCAGCATTATTGCGGGCCTCGGTGGTTTCCTTCGAAATTGTGGACATCAGTTGTAACGGCGAATGCCGCCCCCCAAGACTTGAATTGTCATGCTTTAGGGGATTCTCGCGGCCGGTGACAAAGTGCGGCAATAGTACTTTTTACTAGTTGGACACCACAAATTACCGCCGAAATCCGCCCTAATGAAAGCGGCGCCGCCGCAGGTATCCAAGAGCTCCACCGGGACGGCAGCCTTTGCAGCTATTCCCTGCGTATTCAGTGACCTGGGGGAAGGTGCGGAGGGCGGCTCCAAGCCAAAACGCGGGACGAAAAGCTAGTTAACCCAGTTGTCAGGGCGCGAGGGGGGCTTATCGCGATGATCGCGGACGTACACTTCAAACTTCTTCTTGAGCCGCCGGCGTTTCCAATCGGAAAAATAGTTCCGGTAGTTGTAGAGGAACGATCCGCGCCGCAGGTAGACGTAGCCGACGAGCATGCCTCCGAGATGGCACACATGGCTTACATTGTCGCCGGTGTCGCCGATGGTGCCGAAGAATTCGATGGCGCCCATCACGAGCACGAAAATCCGCATCGACACGGTCACCGGCAGCGGGAACACCCATACCTGCCTGTGGGGCATCGTCACCGCGCAAGCGAGCAGCACTCCATAGATGGCGCCGGAAGCGCCAATGGTAGGCACGAGGGACGTTCCTACTCCATGCGGGTCCATGATCGTCTTTACGAGTACGGTCGTTACGCCCGCTCCCACTCCGCACGTGAAGAAGTATGTGTAGAAGCGGCGAGCCCCCCAGGTGTGCTCCAGGTCCGCGCCAAACATCGCCAGGACCAGAAGGTTCATGAGGATGTGGAAGATTCCCGCATGCAGGAAGATGTATGTGAAGAGTTGCCAGATGCGAAATCCGTGAGTTACGCCGTAGGGCACCAGCCCAAACCAGTGCTCGAAGAATTGCTCCCCAGTCCCGGGGAAGAAAAGCCGCGAAAGTTCCTGGGCAAGAAATACCACGCCGCAAATAATGCACAGCGTTTTGATCGCACGCGGAAAATACCCTCCGATATCGAAGCGGTACCCGTAGCCGCGTGAAAAGGTTCCCACAGTGGTTCAAGTCTAAAGGGGAAGCCCTCGCGGAGTCAAAAATGTTAACGGGACGTGTCTTCACGCTTCTACAAGAACCCCGGTGATTGGCGTCACATCGATCCGTGTCTTTGCTCACTTCGCGCAACCCTCGAGCGAGTTATACAAGAGCCGCAAAGTTCGTGGATATGGCGGCATTCGCGTTCGCTCGTCTTGCGGAGGAGTCGGCATGAAGAAAAAGCTGCTGATACTTGCGTTCGCGGCAGGAGCGGTTCTTGCGGGAAGGGCCTCGGCTCATCATTCGTTCGCCGCAACTTATATCGTCGACAAGGAAATAAAGGTCGAAGGGAAATTGACGGAGTTCATGTACCGCAACCCGCACTCGTTCGTGAAGCTTGAAGCTCCCGATGATGCGGGCGAAATGCAGACGTGGACGGTCGAATGGGGCGGCGGAGCGCAGCTCAGCCGGGATGGCGTCTCCCGAGACACGTTGAAAGCCGGCGATCATGTGATCGTTTCCGGCAATCCCGGGCGCGACGCCACCGAACACCGGCTGCGCCTCCATAGCATCGTCCGGCCGTCGGACGGCTGGAAGTGGGTGGGCGTCATCCAGTAGTGCAAGCGCTGAGGACGGGCTGAGATTTATTTCGCGGTGAAAGGGTAGAGGAATGTCTCTCACTAGCTTGTTTGTATGGCTCCACGACACATCCTTCAGCATCTGGCTCCGGGATTCCACTTGGACCGAGCCGATCGTCGAGACCATTCACGTCCTGAGCCTTACCCTTTTTTTCGGATTCGCCGTCCTGCTCGACTCGCGCCTTCTCGGGATCACCATGAAACGCCGGCGGATTTCCGAGGTGCTCGCGCAGCTTAATCCCTGGCTGATCGCCGGATTCATCGTAATGACCGTGAGCGGGATATTGCTCTTCATGGGCGATCCGGTCTCTTTCTACCAAACCACTTTCTTCAAGGTGAAAATTATTCTGATTGTCCTGGCTGGCCTGAACGTCCTCGTCTTCAACGCGACCATCGGCAGCAGGATGGAAAGCTGGGACTTGGCTTCCCCGACGCCCGGCAAGGCCAAGGCGGCCGCGATTCTCTCGCTTTGCTTTTGGATTGCGATCATTGCCGCGGGGCGCGCAATCGCGTACGTGCTTCCACCCCCATGAGAAACGGGAGGATCCTGACGTGATCAGTCATTTTCTGATGTGGTTTTGCAACTGGGCGGACTTTTCGTTTTTTGGCGCCGGCGTGCGCAATTCCGCCTGGCTGTTTCCCTGCATCGAGATATTCCACCTCCTGGCGCTCGGCATTCTGGGCGGTACGGTGCTGCTCGTGAACGCCAGGCTGCTGGGCCTGCGGTTTACCGGAGAACCCGTTGCCGAACTCGCGAAAGACGTGCAGCCCTGGATGTACATCAGCCTCGCCGTTGTGCTGGTCTCGGGATTCTTTCTATTTTCCTCCGAGTCGCTGAAGATGTACGACAACCCGGCCTTTCGCATCAAAATGGTTTCGCTTGTACTCGCCATTCTTTTCTCGTTCACTCTTCACCGCAGAGTGACCAGGCTGGACGAAAGCCATCTGGCGGGGGCATGGCCCAAGTGGGCGGCCGTCATATCGCTTGTGCTTTGGACGTCTGTGGGCCTTGCTGGACGCGCTATCGGATACGTTCCGCAACTTCACTAGGGGGCGGCAGTAGGGGCGGGATGGGCCGTCTGCAGGCTGTAGTTCCGCACTGCTCCAGCGCCGGCGACGCTGATGTGTACGATCGATACCCACCGTTCGAGCCGGTGGTGGCCGGTGGCGTGAAATAAATACGACGCGCCCACCGACAAGGCCACGCCTCCTGCCTCAATTCCGGCGAACAATGGGTGATTGTCGACCACCGAGTTGGTCAGCAGAATCTCCTGCCGCCCGCGCCTCCGCATGTTCAGTGTCGACGTATAATCAAGCGCTCTCGCCGCGCCCACTCCGGCAAACAACAACGAGTTTTCGCGGTCCCAGAAGCGATGTGGGGCCTCTCCAGACGGGGAGGCCGCGACACTTTGCGGAGGGGAATCGATTGCCTTATCTGGTCCCTGCGCCAGAAGTCCTGGGCGTGCCGGGACAAACAAAAGGACTATGCAAATGGCTGGCAGCCACAGCTTCCTAGTGCTCATCCTGGAACCGCCGGAATTTGTCAGGTGCATTTGCGTGACGTGATTATAACTGCCTGGTTCTGAGATCACCCGCCATATCTTGCCCATCCCGCCCGGGCGTTATGGGACGCAAAAGGAAGGGCTTAGGCGGAAAAAGATGGAATTCGATGGACTAAAGAGCGAAAAGATGAGACGATGGCATTGCGTTTGTTGCTCTTGTAAACCTTTAGAATTGCTGAAGGGACTGCAAGTCCACACTTGCAGTCCCTTTTTTTGGCTGGAGGCGGTGGGAAACAGCATCAAATAGCTCAAACAGAAAAGAGAAACACAGTTGAAAGAACAAGGAACAGTAAAGTGGTTCAATGCCAGCAAGGGCTTCGGATTCATCCAGCGCCAGTCCGGCGAGGACGTTTTCGTTCACTTCTCCGCGATTCAGTCGGAGGGGTACAAGTCGCTGAACGAAGGCCAGGCGGTTGAATTTGAAGTGACCAAGGGCCCCAAGGGCCTGCAGGCTGCGAACGTCGCCGCCCTCTAGTCGGTAAGAGCGAGCCCGCCCCGCGCGGGCTCGCTCCTTTTTTTTGAAAGTCGAATCCAGGAGGCTCGATGAAAGCGATCCAAAAAGGCGCCTATATCAAGCACTTTCAGTACGGCCTTGGCGTCGTCACCGAATCGGACTCCGACCGCACCTCCATTGATTTCGATCTGCATGGCATGAAGAAATTTGTCACCACCATCATGGTGGTCGAACTCGCCGAAGGAACTCCCCCCAAGCGGAAGAGGGCGCGCAAGAAGCCCGTGGCTCCCGTGGCGCTCGCAAAAACCGCGGGCGCAAAATGAGCAAAGAGCTCCTGATGCAATTCGTGGGGTTTTCGTCGAAAGAGACGGTCCGCGAATATACATTCACCGTGCGCGAGCCCGCCACCGAGCCCCGGGAATTCACACTCACGATCGCCAACGAAGCGTTCACCAAGCATCGGATCAGCTTTCAGGATGCTCCCGGAGTCTGCTCCCTGAAATTGCGCCGCGAGCTCGCGACTTACGGCAACAATCCTCCCGAGACACACTTCCATATCAGCGATGTCGAGCTCGAGGATTACCGCAGCAGCCATTCTCCGCGGCCTAGAAGCCCGTTTGCACGCAAGCCAGTCGAAGACTATTAGAAGTTTTTAGAAGCGCACGCCGTCAGCAGGGCCGGAACTTCCGGCCGGAAACAAGGGGATCGAGATGAAGAACCTGTTCGTAGGAAACCTCAGCTTTCAGACCACCGAAAGCGAATTGCGCGCCTTGTTTGAGCCCTTCGGACAGATCGTGCGCGTCCACATGGCCATGGACCGCGAAACGGGACGCGCTCGCGGTTTCGGTTTCGTCGAGATGGCCAATGACGAAGAAGCCAAGAAAGCGATCGCCGAGCTGGATGGCAAGGAGCTCGGCGGCCGGAATGTCAAAGTGAACGAGGCGCGCCCGAAAGAGCGCAGCAGCGGCCCCCCCCGCGGCGATAATCGCGGCGGCCCGAACAAGGGCGGAGGGGGCGGCGGTGGTCGCGGGCGCAACAGCTTCTCGAACGAGGATTATGGCGGCGCAGCTCGCCAGCCTCGCGAGCCCCGCTGGTAGCCTGATCAACCAACTTCAAGGAGACGCTTATGGGAAGGATCAGTTTTCAAAAGCGCCAAAAAGAAATGAAGCGCCAGGAAAAACAGCAAATGAAGGCCCAGCGCCGCGCGGAGCGAAAGCTCGCCAAGGGAAGCGAGACCGAAGGCGGCGCTCCGTCCGAAGGAACGCCGGAGATTGACGGAATCGACCCCGACATTTTGGCAGTCGCACCCGGATGGGAAACGCAATAGTCTGATTCGTCCTCGTTTTTTTCTCTAGTCCAAACGAATCCAGTTGGACCCATCTGCGAATCGCAGCAAAGGGTCGATGCTGTTCACTCGAGCTTCTTGCGGGCTGAGATATACAAAGACACGGCCAATAGCAGGAACAGCGCCACGCCCACGCCGTGCGACTGGCTGAGTCTCGGCATGAATTTATCGCCGAAGGCGAATGCCGTCGGCGACCACGGCAAGCGGAACACGGTTGCCGCCCAGCCGGGCAGCCGCTTTCCCAATTCCGGGTCTTGCAGAAGATTGATGATGATCGCCAGCAGGCCAAACACGCCGCCGGCAGCGATCAGGCCGCTCGCATAGAGCGAGCCCGGGCTCACTTCACTTTCAGCTCCGCTCTTTTCTTCCGTGCCGCGCTCCGCGAGCCAGCGCACTAACCCCCCCGCAAACATCGCCATCGTCGTAGCGATCGAAATGTAAGAACCTACTGCGAAGGGCAGGGAACGAATGCCCAGCAGTTCGACCGCGATCACTAGGAAAACCCCCAGAAACACAAGCCTCCACGGAAGCCGCTGGTTCAGGATGCCGCTGATCACCGTTGCCATCAGGCGCGCCTGCGGCGCCGCGGCTTTCGCGCTGCCGATCCCTTGCTCCCACTGCACTTCGATTTGGCGCGTTCCAGGATCGTAGAGATATTTCCCGTCCGGCACTTCGCTTGAGCCGATGGCGTTCACCAGAACGTAGTCTTTCCCCTTGTAGACGTAATTGTCCTGCTGCCGCTCGACGCCCGTGGGAAGGTGCGTGATGTCGAGCGCGATTTGCGTCGGCTTGTACTGCGCGAGACCCACGTTCATCAGGATCAGCGTGCCGCCGATGGCGAACGACGAGACCATCACGCCCACCGCGAGGCCGATCTGCTGCCAGAAGGGCGTCGCGCCCACCAGATAGCCGGTCTTCAAGTCCTGCGACGTGGCCCCGGCGATGGCCGCCGCGATGCACACCACCCCGCCAATCGTGAGCGCGAGCACGCTGTAGGAATTGGCCGTCCAGCGCAGCAGCAGGAATATCGCGCAGGTGGCCATGAGCGTCGCGATCGTCATTCCGCTCACCGGATTCGACGAGTTGCCGATCAGCCCGCTGATCCGCGAGGCCACGGTGACGAACAAGAATCCGAACACGACAACGAAAATCGCCGCCATCAGGTTGGCGAACGCGCCGGTTTGCGCGCCAGGGATGGGCTTGAACTTGAGAAGCGCCCACATCATGGCGATCAGGGCCACCGAGCCAACAAGCACCACGCGCATGGAAATGTCGCGCTCGGTGCGGGCCGTGGCTGTGAGCGACTCCTGCTTGGCGCGCACGTCTTTCAGCCCTGCGGTGAGCGCGGCGAAAATCGTGGGCATCGTCTTGATGAGTGTGATCAGGCCGGAAGCGGCCACCGCTCCTGCGCCCATGGGGCGAATGTAGCTCGCCCAGAGCTGGTCGGGCGTCATCTGCGGGATCGGGACGGTGCTGGGGTAGAGCGCCGCATTAGGCGCCAGCGAACCGAAGAAGCGAATCGCGGGCATCAGCACCAGCCAGGAAATCACGCCGCCCGCGAAGAGCGTCCCCGCGACGCGCGGCCCGATGATGTAGCCCACGCCGAGGTATTCGGAAGTCACCGCGGCGCGAAACGACGCTCCGGGAAGCCACGCCGGCTGGTACTCCGGCTGGCCGGGCCACATGCCCAGCGTGTTCATGCAGAAGGTGTAGACGCCGCCCAAGCCGAGCCCCCAGAACACCCGGCTCGCAAAAGAGCCGCCGCGTTCGCCCGCGACGAGCACGTCCGCGCAAGCGGTGCCTTCCGGAAACGTAAGGTTGCCGTGCTCTTTGACGATGAGCTGGCGGCGCAGCGGGATCATGAAGAGCACGCCGAGCCATCCGCCAAGGAGCGCGAGAAAAAAGATGCGCCAGTATTCGGTGTTGAGCGAATATCCGAGGAAAATCAGCGCGGGCATGGTGAAGATGACGCCCGCTGCCAGCGATTCGCCGGCCGAGCCCGTGGTCTGCACGATGTTGTTTTCGAGGATTGTCGAGCGCCCGAACGCCCGCAGGATGCTGATAGAGAGAACCGAGATGGGGATCGAAGCGGAAACCGTAAGGCCGGCGCGCAGCCCAACATAAACCGACACAGCGCCAAACAAAATGCCAAACAGCGCACCGAGAATTACCGCCCGAAGCGTGAACTCCCGCGGGCTTTCCTCCGGCCCAACAAACGGCTTGAACTCCCCCGGCGGCGCAGTTGAACTCCACGGCCTTGTGGCCACTCAGTTCCTCCCGCTACGGGCTGGCTGAAAGCCATCCGTTCTTGCGTCGTGTGGCCGCGCTAAGAGTGTCGAGTGAGCAGGAACGCCTTTGTTTATTATCAATAAGATAGAGGTGTTTCCGTTCGTCTCAGTGTGTCGAGTCAGCGCGTCCATTTTTGCCATCATTTTCGGTCCCATTTACATGCCTTAGGAAGGACACCTTAGCACGGGAAAGGCAAATTGTAAGGGAGTAGTTCGCGTGGGAGCCCAGCCGGATCCGGCCTAAAGGGAGATCCCCCGCGGACAAACCTCCGTACGGTCGTAGAGGGTTGACCGTTCGGCACCCTCCACTGTCTTGTATGTAGCTGTCCCTGGAGACACACCGTAAAGTGTTAGTTACGAGATAAGGTAAATAATCCAAGCTGACACATCCCGGAAACATACATATGACGGCGGGCGCGTGGCAAGGTCAGAAGTCGGCGTTCAAATGTCCATCGTGTAGTTCGTTTTCGAGCAGTGCAATTTCTTGCTCGAATTGCGGCTATGTCTTTGCGGCTCCGCCACCGGCTATTGTTCCTCGAGGCGGCAACCGGACGATCAAGTGGCACTTGTTAGCTCATCTTTTGTGGCTGCTGGTGCCCCTCTACTTTTACGGGCGCCTTCTTCAGTCCGGTGCGTACCACACTTCCCTCGGCCTGGCCGAATCCTCGCCGGTCCTAAAAGAGGTTCTCGGAAGGAAGATTCACGCGAAGGGGTTTCCGATTGGGTCGGCATTGCCGCGATACGGTTCGGATTTTGCGGAATGGTCGATAACACTCGATGGGACGCGCGGCAGCGGCCGTCTGTTCGGTGTAGCAAACAGCATAGGCGGAGAATGGGAGTTTTCCCGGTTGACCCTGATCCCGTCAAACGGTCAGGGCAAAATCGATCTTACCCCCATGCCCCACCAAGCTTCTTTGGCTGCCAACGACCGAAAGACGGTTTATCTCGTGCCGCTGGAACCGCTTCCCCAAGACTCTTTGAAGTGGGCTCCGGCATATTACAAAGCTCTGTTTGGGGTTGACGTCCGGCTTCTTGAGCCGATAGCGCTGAGCGCCTCGGAAGAAGATCAGTCCAGGCACCAGCTCGTTGCGGAGAAGTGCATCGATCACATGGTCCGATCGCATCCGGACCTGGCAGACGATCCCTCTGCCATATTGATTGGCGTTACCTCGCGCGACATGTTTATCAGTGATTTCGACTGGAAGTATGCGGAAAACCTGCGCCTCGGTGGCCATCTCGCGATCGTTTCGGCTGCCCGCCTCCAGCCCACAGACCATCCGGGCAAGTGGAACGAGGAATTGCTGAACAGCCGCTTGCAGAAGATGATCACCAAGAACCTGGCGATCCTTTACTTCAATTTGCCGCTCAGCAATGACTATACAAGTCTTGCAAGCGCCGGAGTTCTTTCCGGTGAAGAAGTGGATTACATGACCACCAAAATCATCGGCGCCGAGGGCCAGTGGGACCCCTTTCCCAACGCCGGAGAACCGGTTGTAACTATGACCGTGAGCCCTGGTAAGCCCATCATCTGGGACTCTAACGGTGGGAGCTTCCTACGAGGCCTCGCATCCGGGGATTTCAGCGCCGATTTAGCGATTGGCCTCTTCACGCAGCGGAAGGTTGATTTTTATTTCGATGACGATGCTCCGCTTGAGTTTACGAGGGTGTATCGAAATGGCGACGATGCATCGCGTCCCTTCGGCATTGGCGCAAATGATTCTCTTGATATTTTTCTCGTGGGGAGAATGGGATACGAAATCGATCTGGTGAATGAGGGTGGAGGGCGCGTGCATTTCGTTCACGTAGATCCCAAGCCGGGAGACCCTCCGGAACTCTACCGCGCCCGTAGTGGCCCGTTCATACGGGCGGTCTACAACAATACGACCAGCGTGTGGAGTGTGACCTCCAGGGACGGCTGGACCTACTTGTTTCCTTATCGTCCCCAAGCTCCAGGGATGCACGTCACTGTGTTAACAGGTTTTATCGACCCCAAGGGCCGTGAGTACAAGATGGTCCGTAACGATGCCGGTGATCTGCTGAGTGTCACGACACCCTCCGGGAAATGGCTCCATTTCGAATACGATGGAGCCCATCGCATCCGGTCGATTGCCGATTCACGGGGGCGGACCGTGCAATACGTTTACGACTCAGGCGGAAGACTGATCCGAGTGATCCCCTCCGAAGGCGATGCTGACGCATACACATACAACGATCGAAATCAGATGGTTACGGCTGCCCACGGCTCAGGCCAGCCCTTTTTGATCAATCGCTACACTTCGAGCAATCTGATTAGCGATCAGATGCTATCCGACGGCCGTCACTTCGAGTATTCCTATACGTTTGGAACACGCATGACGATCAGTCAAAGTCTTTTCAAGGATCCAAGCGGTCTCATTACGTATTTTGATTATCGCCCCAACGGGTACGTTCAGTCGCTTCCGGCGCGGCCTCCACAGTAGGGGACGTCAGGACTTTTCGGCGAGGCGCTGGCGGACGCGGTCGCTGAGCGCTTTGCCGTCGACGGCTTTGCCTTCGAGCTTGGCGCGCGCGGCTTTTACGACGGCGCCCATTTGCTTGAGGGAGCTGGCGCTTTCCTCGTCGATGGCTGCCTCGACGGCCGCGTGCATTTCCTCATCGGTGGGCGCGGACGGCAGGTATTCCTCGATGATCGTGATTTCTTTCGCTTCTTTTTCGGCCAGGTCGTTGCGCCCGCCCTTGCGGAACTGATCGATGGATTCGCGGCGCTGCTTCACCAGCGTCTGCAGGATCTGCAGCGATTCGAGATCCTCGAGCGGACGCATCTTCTCGATTTCCTTGTGCTTGAGCGCGCTCTTGACCATGCGCAGAACGCTCAGCCGAAGCTCGTCCTTCCCCTTCATCGCCGCGGTGAGATCGCTCTGAATACGTTCGATGTAGCCCATTTCGGTGGTTCCTCCAAGCGAAAGAGAATAGCATACGCAACATCGCGCGCGCCGTGCGGAATGTCACACGACGGGAACCGGGATCTTTCGCATTCTTCGCTCTGCGCCCACCGCCGAGATTTCCGATTCCGAACGGCAACTCCGATCATCAAATTAAACAGAAGCGGCGAAGTTCGCTGCCGCCGAGGAACCCAACCGAGTGAGACGCCGCAGAGTTATGTTCATCGCAATCGTGCAATCGATCCTCCTTCTGGCACATGCATTTGTCTACGAAACGTGGGTGGCTTTCGCAGCCCCCGTTGACCCGCCGGGCGTTTCCACGCTCGCCATTGTTTTCGCGCTGCTCTCGATCAGCTTCGTCGCGGCGTCGCTGCTCGCCTTCCGCTACTACAACGTTTTCGTGCGCGTGTTTTACACGCTGGCGGCGAGCTGGCTCGGTATCCTGAATTTTTGCTTTTTCGGGTCTGTCGCGTGCTGGATTGTTTATGCCGCGGTGAGGTTGTCGGGGCTTCATTGGGAGCGCCCTGAAATCGCAACCGTATTTCTGGGGGCTGCCATTCTCGCCGGGCTGTGCGGCATCGCGAACGCCTCGTGGATTCGCGTGAAGCGCGTGCGCGTTCAACTGACAAATCTGCCGGAGGCGTGGCGCGGTCGAGTCGCGGCGTTTGTCAGCGACATGCACCTCGGGCCCGTGTGGGGGCGCGGATTCTCGAAGCGCATCGTCACGCTTCTCAATCGTTTCAAACCGGATGTCGTTTTCATGACCGGGGATATTTATGACGGCACAGCCGCGGACGTGGACCGCTTCGCGCAGCCCTTCTCCGGATTCTCAGCTTCCCTTGGTTCCTACTTCGTTTCAGGCAACCACGAGGAGTTTGTGAACCGCGCGCAATATCTGGACGCGCTGAAGCGCGCGGGCGTGCGCGTCCTGGAGAATGAAAAGGTAGCGGTAGATGGACTACAGATCGTGGGCGTACCGTATCACGATCTAGCCACGCCGGAGCGCTTCACGTCCGCTTTGCAGCGCGCCGATCTGGACCGTGGCGCCCCCAGCGTTCTGCTGGCCCATGCGCCGAATCGCCTGTGGGAGGCGGAATCGGCTGGCGTCTCCCTGCAACTGAGCGGGCACACGCACGGAGGGCAGTTTTTCCCGTGGACCCTGGCGGTGTCGCGAATCTACGGGAAATTCGCCTATGGATTGCAAAAGCTCGGAGCGATGGTGGTTTATACTACCTGCGGGGCGGGCACCTGGGGTCCGCCAGTGCGGCTGGGCACGAACCCCGAGGTTGTGCTCATTCATTTCGAATGAATGCTTCTAAGCGAGCGCCAGTTCAGTTTCTCGTGCGAGAGGCGACGGCTGATGCAGGGGCACTACCCAGTTTTCTTCCACCTCCACCGCCACCGACCGCTGCATCAGGTCGATTCCAAGGATGAGCTGTGTCGCGTTCTTATAGCGCAGCAGAGTACCCACTGCCCCGCGCATCGGACCCAATTCGACGCGCACTTTGTTTCCGATTTCCAGCCGTTCCCATGGCCGAAGCGGCTGCCCGGACGTGATCGCCAACCGCACGCTCTCCAGTTGAGCTGGATCGACCGCTGCGGGCACCTTGCCCCTGGTGACGATATGCGCCACGCCGGGAGTCCTGAGGATCGCCAGGCGCTTCTCCATATCGAAACGGCAGAATAGATAGCCGGAGAATACCGGCACCTCCATCACCTTCACCCGGTCTGACCAGAGCCGCCGCGACCAGTACATGGGCAAGAATTCCTCGTAGCCCTTCTGCTGCAACTGTACGGACACCATCTTCTCGCAGCGCGACTTCACTCGGATTGCAAACCATTCGAGGTTGGAATCGGACACGGGCCCTCCGCGGGCACTTCTTTTTCCTGCTTCTTCGTTTTGGTACACCACTAGGCTACGAGGCGCGCGGGAAAGCTCCAATGGCTCGTCGGTAAGGGACGTTTTAGTACCTTTGTACTCGCCCCGGCGGAGCCAGTGCGGGGATTCAGGGCAATTGCTTTAGAATGATCGTCGTTGCCCCTTGCGATTCAACTCGACCGCTTGCGCGTGGTACTGGTGGCCTCGCGAAACCCCCTGAACATCGGCGCCGCGGCCCGCGCGATGAGCAACTTCGGATGCCCCCATCTGCGCGTGGTGAATCCGTACGAACCCGCTTTCCGGGAGGCGCGCTCGGCCGTTGGCGCATCGGAATTGCTCGCCAATGCGCAGCTTTATACCGCCGTGGCGGATGCGGTCGCCGATTGCACGCTGGTGGTCGGAACTACGGCCGTCCGGCACAGGGTGTTGCAGCAGCCCCTTCATCTGCTGGACCATGGAGGCCGCCTTATCCGCAAGCATCTCGCATCGAACCGGGTGGCATTGCTGTTTGGCTCCGAACGAGTGGGCCTCTCCAATGAAGATCTTAGCCACTGCCATTGGCTGATGCGCATTCCCACCTGCGAAGAGAACATCTCGATGAACCTGGGCCAGGCGGTGGCCGTTTGCCTGTACGAACTGGTGCGCAGCGAAAAGCCCGGACGGGAATCAGCTGCGAAAAAGGAGCTAGCCAAAGGCGAGGATGTGGAGCGGATAACGGAAATGTTGAATGAAGCGCTGCGGCTGAGCGGCTATCCCGGGCCGCGCGCCTCCAATGAACTCAAGATTCGCCGCCTCCTCCGCCGCATGAATCTCTCATCTCTGGACGCGGAGGTATGGCTCGGGGTTCTGCGGCAGATCCTGTGGAAGGCGAAGTCTTCAGACTGACCGCAGCGGCACAGCGCTCAGATCGCGCTAAGCGGTCTGGGCGCGAGCCTGCTGCTTCACGCACGCGGTTTGCCAGCTCGATCAGTTCTTTGAGGTGGTACCACTCGTCCTGATTCATCAGCCGACCGTCGCGGCTCGAGAAGTAGATTGATATCGAACCGTCTTCGGAAAGCGGCGAACGAACGATCAGCGTGGTCTTCTGTTGCTCAGGCAAAGGCTCGGTCATTTCTGTTCTCCTCTATCGTATTGCCACTCGTTCGGCGGTTACACCCGAATTCCGTGAATGGGGCGAGATTCTATCATCG